>CAZEDP010000061.1:0-8993 GCA_964511035.1 uncultured Gammaproteobacteria bacterium | reverse complement strand
TACATAGGAGAAACTAAGTTTTAAACGAGGATATTTTTGGGGTTCAGGTCAATTTATACAAATACAAAATCATTATATAAAACTCCAAATATTACATTTAAATCTCAAATCAATTGGGGTATGGATATTAGCCAAATATTCGATTCTCTTATAAAGGAAAATGAGGATGAAGAAATTGATGATATTCTAAGAAAAATATTAGATCCCGACATTAACAGGGAACTCAGAAATCTGTTTTTTGAAGGAATAGAGGTTTCTGATCCTGAAATATTAAAGATAGCAAAACAAATTGAAAATAAGAGAATTGCAAGAAAATTAAATACAAAAATCAATATTTTATCCGATAAACTTGAGGGAAGTTATACTTCTGGTTATCTTAGGGGATTGCCAACAATAGAATCACCTCAGGGAATTATACATCCTGTTTATAATGGTCTTAGTTCAAATTCACAAAAGCAAGCTGCCCTTAGTTTTGGAATCATTGATCCTTTAGGTTTAGCTATATTGTATGGTGCATATAAGGTAATTCAGAAAGCTGTTGAAAAAAAATATGAGCATGACCAAGATAATTATTCTGCGCAGAGACTAACTCCTCCTTTAAATCTCGAAAAGCTGGAACAAGACAAAAGTAAAGCTGATGTTAATTTTGTAAAATATAAAATGTTTGATTATGCTGCATATGATCAAACTTCTTATAAGGGTTTATTTGGTGTTTTAGCATACTGTATGAAATTAGTACCACATCATCACGAAAGATTTACTGATTTATTACCGGCTATTTTATCTTTTCACGAAAGTAAGGAAACCCATAACCCTTATGAATACGCTTTCAGCAATTATGCAGAAAAGAAGGGTATGATATCAGACTTTAAAATTAAACATAAATTGCGTCTCTACCCCAAGGAAAATCAGAAAGCAATTAACCATTATAAAAATTTTAATTTTTACAAAAAATTCCCTCCCGAAGTTGAACAATTATTAAATAATCCTGATTTTGAAAATTACAAAGAATTTATTTACACTTACGGAAGGAGTACTGATTTTAGAACATTGATAAAAGACAAGTCATCTTCAGACTTAAAGATAATATTAAAGCAGCTGACTGATAATCAAAATCGTTCCAAGGCAACTTTTGCCAATTTTGTTATGAAACCAAATGCTTTTACTAATTTATCAGGCGGTTTTCCCAGAAAAGAACATGTTAAATCCCTCTGGGATACTGTAATGCTGTCACTTATTGATGAAATGCTTTTGAGCCCTCAGAATAAGTTTGGGAACGTTAATCAAAGAGAAAGTTTTGATGTTCATGAAGCGATTATGGATACTTGTAATGACTTGGAGTCTCTTTATCCTGGTGACGAGGTTTCTGACAAAAATGCAAGGACAAAACTTTTGCTTGCGTCTATTGACTATTGGTGCAAACACCATTTAAGAGAAATCACATTAAATGAAATAAATAAGTTCAATCTTATTGATGAAGCCGCAAAAGATAAAAATACTCCTCATTTGATAAGAAATATACTTAAACAATCTGATATTCGACCCGACTACAAAATTCTTGCAATAAGATATATGAACAATAGTAAATTCCAAAATCTAATAATAAATAAGTCGGAAAAGGAAATAAATGCTGCACTAGGCTATTGTTTTATAGACGAAATTCAGGAAATCAGCAAAATTCGTTCTGACGTTTTCAGTGCAACTTATCCAAATAAATTAGCTAATTTTGGTAACAATGTCGATACGGCCGTCATTGGTCTATTACCAAATATAATGAATGAAAGATTTGGAAAGTTACAATCAGAATTGATTAACGTTGCTAACAAACTAAGTAATCTCGAAAAAGTCACAAAAGCACTCACTGTATTTAATGTCGCAATGCTTGGTTTGCTGGAATTTTACAACCTTATTGCTTGGTATGGTACAGGACATCTTATTATAGGCACCCACAATTTGCCATCTGATAATTTGGCAAGTTCGACTTTAAATTCCGGTTTCAATGCGTTATTCGGTTACGGAATACCATTAGACCCGTCTTTATCTCATAAAGCCTTTGAAATGTCTGATTGGATAGATAAAATGCCCGGAAATCCAATTGGTCATATATCGTACTCATCAAATTTTGTTACCAGCAGATTTTTGATGAAAAGCATTTCATCATCTGCCGCACAATATTTGAGCAGCGGAAAAACTTTAGATGCGGATAATTTTGCAGACATAGTCAAAAAAGAAATATTTAAGGCAGGATTAGCCGCCGCCGGTTTTAGTATAGCAGATGGAGCATTGGATATTTCAGGATTTGTTGTACCTGATGATTTTGATAAAATGTCTAATTTATTAAAGCAAAACAAAACAACAAACTTCTCTGACCCGGAATCTGGAATTAATTTAATATTTCATGAATTTCAATCTTTGCTGGATCTTCCATTAACTGAAACGGACAAAATACAAAAACTTAATTATATCGAAAATAAGATTTGGACATACTACACAGTATATAATATTATTATCGAAGATTTGATAAAAAGAAGACAAATAAAAAATAAAAAATAAAAAATAAAAAATAAAAAATGAATTCAAAATTTACTTTTTGTTGATTATAGGTTCATCTGGACCAAAAAATAAATCTCCCAAATCAAATTTCAAATTAATTGCTCTTCCAATAAAGCCCCCGATTATACTGCTTAAAATACATAATAATGTTATGTTTCTATCTGAGGGAATATATTTTTCTTTTTTCAGCACCCTAAGAGCAATAATAAATGGAGCCGGCGCCAATAACCCAATTTGCGAACCGTTTAAAAAACTCCCATAAAATTTATCAACATTTTTAAAGTTATATACAAACTCGCGTTTGATTTTATCAGTTTTACTGTCAGATCTGTTTTGCTTTGATGATACTTGTAGTTTCTTTTGGTTATTAATTGGTTGTAAGGGATAAATATTATTAATCATAAAAATACCTTATTTCTTTCTTTATTATCAAATGCAAGATAATTTAATGCACCGCCTAGAATTCCGCAAATAGATGCTGCACACAAAGTATTTATTAATGCATTAAAAATGTATAATAAAGGCTCACCTTTTTTCTTAGTGATTAAGTTTAGTAAATTTATTCCAGCATAAATTGAATAAGAAACGAAACCTATATTAATGCCTGTTTTAAAGCCGGCATCGAACTTATCGTAGTTTTTTTTGAAATCTTTGATAATATGAGGTGAATTTTCATTTTCAACTGCTTTATTAGTTTTTTCATTATTTAATCTCATTTGATTGTTTTTAGATAATTTTATGTATTGTAGTACATTTATTCCACCCCAAGCCAATCCTGTAGCACACAATGCAATCACGCCTTTCCATATGACCTCATTAAGGGGAGGATTGTATTTACCCTTTTGTAATAATTTACGACTGCCTAAATATGCGGTATATAAAACAAGACCTAGTCTACCGCCATCATTTGAGCCTCTGTCAAATTCTTCTATTATTCCTGTTTGTTTAGAATTAGTTCCTTCTTTTATTATTGGAGAATTTAATGTACTTGAATTATATCCAAAGGAGTAATAATGAGGATTTGGAATATATTTTATTGATTTTGAAGGATGTTGTATCTGTTGTAACATATATTTTTTTATTCCTATAAAATCTTATTATTTAAACAACTATAAAGCCTATTGTTCGATAAAATGTTCCAATGCCTTTTGAATAGTGTGTTTTAATCCTTCACTAGCGTTAGACAAATGTTCCAAGTCTCCTCCTGATAATAGCTCTTCAACCTGATCACTGCTAAGCCCTAAATCTGATAATTTCTCCAAAAGACGATCAGGATCAATACCTGATAAAAGGTCTCCAACATGGTCACTATCAATTACGGTTTTTTCAGTATCTATTAAATCTGAATATTGTTCGCCGTTAACTATTTCTAAATCGCCCTCATGTGACAAACTATTACCTGATAAATCAGCGGCAGTTTCAACGCTTTGTCCATCCGCGGGATTCAATAGACTTTTCCCTTTGTCAAAAGCCTGATTTCCAGCTACTCCTGCTCCGCCTCCGGCTGCAACATCCCTGTAATTAGGTTTTTGACCTTCTTGATTTAGAGTCAAATGCCCCCCATTTTCAACAATAATATTATTATCTGCCTTTTTAAGTTTATTTGCTTCATCACTGTCAATATCAATACCATTGAATGAAATATTTGTTTTGAATGAACTTGTACATTTTTTATTATGTACATACTGACACACAATTGTTTTATTTAGATATCCATTATTACCAAATACTTTTAACATTACATAACCCACCAATTGTACACTTTTAAATATAAAACCATGAAGCCTGAAAACTTGCTATTTTATGAATTTTTATTTACAAAAATTTATAAATGCCTAATAAAATAACAAATTTTTCGCTTTCGAAGTTTTTATTAATAAGAAATAAATATTAAAATTATTATGCAAATAACATTTTCAAAAAATATAAATAATCTGAAATATGATTCATCTTCAAAAAATAATATGACGCAATTCAATGGCGGACTTAATCCTGCACTCAAAGTTAGAATTGGTTGTATGGGACATTATAACTACTTTGAAAAAGCATTCCAAAAAGAATACGGAATTACTGCAAGCTTTGACAAAAATGACGTTATGGCAAAATGTTGCACATTTACTGCAAATATTTTTGATCATTTGAATACAAAGTATAAAATGGGATTGTCTTTTCCTACGACAATAAATGTTATTGATTTTAATAAAGTAACATACAAAGAAATTCGAGATGGAATGAAAACCGGAAATGCACCCGTTGGTCTTCAAATATTTGATACAACTGAGATTCTCCCCGGTAAAATATTTCCATTAAGAAGTTTATTCTTTAGATCCGACATAAAAGATATAAATTGTATTAGTAATATGGCAGATTATAATAAAAAAGAAGGATTTTGGTCAACCAGTCACTTCTTAGGTATATTCATACATGAATGGTGTCATAATGCACATATAGATTATCTGTACAGAAAGTTTGGTTATGACGGAACCTGCCCAATTGGATTAAGGATGTATAATACAAAAGAGGGTAAACAATACGATCCCAACCCTTATGTTAAAGGTACATTTGAAGTTAAAGAACTGCAAAATAAAACATTTAACGAAGAACAAAAACAAATAATAAAAAAATATGTTAGCGGATATGCTGCAGGAGCAATAACCGTGGAAGGCAAAAAAGCAGGAGGCACTCCTTTTGAGCTAGTGGCAGAGAATATGACAAACCTAATTGTAGAATCATTACACGAATATACCTTACTTCCTACATACAACCCTTTTGGCAGTAAAAACAGTTCAAGAGATGTAAAATTGCAAAAAATATTTATGAATGCTTGGGAAGGAATTTTATTATAAAAAGGAGGAAGAGTTATGAGCTACGCACTAAGACCTATAAACTATATACCTATGCCTCAGCCTCAACAATACATATATCCATCAGTACCAATCAATCGTGGTCTATATTATTATACTAACACTGTACCGGTGCAGGTATATAAAAATCCCCAAACGCCACCAATCAATCCCTATAATTATAATAATGTTATGATTAAAAATCCTACGGAACAAAAATTCACTCCTTTGATAGATATATATAGTCCTTATCATCTAAATCCTCCACCTTTGTACAGGCAGGATGAAAAATCCTATATTGTAAATAACTACCACGATGACAAACTTGAAAATTATCTTTTGGAAAAAGGAGATATAGAGAGGTTTTTAGAAATATATCAATATGATTCTTCAAGTCAGGAATTAAGGAAAATGTATCTTAGATATAAAGATATGAACGATTTTAAAGAATTATTAAAAAACAAACACTTTAATTCCCCAAGCGGAACTATTAAATTAATGGAAATCATAAAATCTATGGATACTAATGATGAAGAGAACACCGAACGGGTAAAAAAATGCATTACATATATTAATAGATTTATGAAATCTAATGTAAGTGAAGATTTAAAAGAGTACATAATATACTGTACCGATAACCTGCAAAAGATTGATTATTGTGAACACAGCTTAGCCAAACTTGACCCATCTAAACCGGATATTAGATCATTACGTTATATGCCTTTGATACCACTATAAACAGTTCAAAATCAATAAAACAAAGCCCTACAAATCTCTGTTATTAATCGGGCAGGTTTGCAAATTTGACAAATCTCTTATACAGTCGTTCCAAAGACAGACACCGATATCTTTTCGAAAATAGTCACATTCCGAGCAGGCAGAAATTTCTATAATTTCGTCACGCAGCCTTTTACGTTTTTTAGCATATTCTTGAAGTGTAGGAATATAAGCCAATCTTTTTTTCATCCTCATATCCTCACTTTCCGCTTTAAAAAATTGCCTAACAATGTAAAAACCCGTGTATTTGTATTATAAACACGCTTAACTTGTTTGGCAATTTTATAAAGTTTTATTTCAGCTTAAATTTCAGGCTCAAAAAACGGAAGCAGTTTAACAGGTAGTATTATTAATCCTGATTAACAGCCATGTTCAATTTTTGCTTAGCAGTTTCAGCTTCGAATAAGTCACCTATGTAGCAGCCGATAGCTTCACAAAGTTTGTCCATATTTTCATATGAGGGTTGTGTTCTGCCGTTAGCCCATGAGTAAACTGTTTGTTGAGGCAAGCCTAATTCTTTAGCTAACCGATAAAGGCTCCAGCCTTTTTTCTTTCTTGCTGTTTCTTTGATACGAATTCTCAGTTTCTTCACCCACTCTCTATGCTTAATTAAGTAACTTATAGTAAACAAGATGTTATGCAACATATTTTTATTACATTATAACTTTGCACTTATTTTTCATGTAGGTATGCCGAATTTTTTCATATTTTTGTATTACTTAAATAAAAAATTGAATGATTCATTGTGTTTTATATTTCGGGTTATATTTGCTAATTACTTCCCTATCAGGCTTTTTCAAAAAACAATACAAATATAATTTACGTCTAATTACCCGATTGTCAGATGATGCAAATAAGTGTTTAGGGTTTGATTAATTAAATTGAATTATGACAATACGGTTTATAAGGAGAAGGAGGAAGTATGTTATTTAATCTTGTAAACAATTTCTTATCGGGCAAAGCTGTTGATATTAGCCAGTTCAATTTTTGCGGTACATCAGGCAACGCTTCAACCGGAACTAATTGCGGTTTTTCAATGTATTTCGGAGGAGGCAACAGCTGCGGATCAAGTTTCAATTGGTACAGCGGATGTTTCAAACCCGAAATACCTAAGATAAAAATTTGGGAAGGCTGTTCAAACGATTTTGAACCACCCAAATTTTACAATAATATTAACGGAACAAACTGCGACGATACCCTTAAAGGAACTGACTGCGATGATTCTATTAAGGGTTTAAACGGAAACGACAAATTGTACGGCTACTGCGGGGATGATCTTTTGGACGGCGGCAGAGATGCCGACAAAATGTACGGCGGTAAAGGCAACGATACTTATATCGTTGATAATACCGGCGATGTTGTTGTTGAAAATTCCGATGAAGGATGTGATACCGTAAAATCAAGTATTTCATACACACTCGGAGCCAATGTTGAAAACCTGACATTGACCGGAAATTGTGATTTGCGAGGAATAGGTAATTCCTTGAACAACATCATTACCGGTAATAACGGCAACAACGTTCTTAAAGGAGACGGCGGCGACGACAAATTGTACGGTAAAAAAGGTAACGACACTCTGGTAGGTGGAACCGGCGCTGACAGCATGTACGGCGACGGCGGCGACGACATTTATTATGTTGATAATACGGGCGACAAAGTTGTTGAAAACTGCGGAGGCGGTGAGGATTTAGTCCTTTCTGACATTACTTATACTCTCGGCGCCAATGTTGAAAATTTAACACTTCAGGGAACCGCAGATTTAGACGGTACGGGAAACTGTCTGGACAATATAATTTACGGCAACGAAGGCAAAAACAAACTCTACGGTATGGCAGGAAAAGACTCTCTTTTCGGAGGCAAAAACGACGATTATCTCGACGGTGGAACCGGCATTGACAAACTTGTCGGAGGAAAGGGAGATGACACATATATCGTGGATAATTCATCCGATACGGTTTTTGAATATGCAAATGAAGGCATTGATACCGTAGAATCAAAGGCTTCATATATTTTGTCGGATAATGTCGAAATTCTTGTATTAAAAGGCACTAAAAAACTCAGCGGAACCGGAAATTCCGGCGATAACTTAATCGAAGGCAATGATGCAGGATGCACATTTGACGGAAAGGGCGGAAATGACCTCCTTGTCGGCGGAACCGGAAATGATACTTATATGTTTAACAAAAATTCCGGCTTGGATGAAATAGACGATGCAGGCGGAACTGACAAAGTATTGTTCGGACCGGATGTTTATAAAAGCAGTGTCGCATTTTTCAAGGATGCGGGCGGAACTCTCTTCGTTGACTACGGAACTGTCATTACCACTGACCTGTTTGCGGTTGATAACTGGGACAGCACAGGTGTAATAGAAAAGTTCCAACTTAATGACGGCTATAAACTGTCAAATATTGACGTAAACAAGGTAATACAGGATATTACGGCTTATGCAACGGCTAACAGTATTGTTCTCAACAGTGTTGCAGACGTCAAAGGCAATGCGGACCTGATGAACATAATTGTCAGCGCGTGGACATAAAGAACAAAAAATCAGCTTATAAAAAGTTTTTTTGCAGCCTTTCTAATATGAAAGGCTGTATTTTTTAGGGAATGAAAAATTGTTGCGGTCTTAAAAAAACTGATGAAAAAAACTGTTATTTTGCATCCCATTTGCAACCTATTTGCAACCTTTTTTGAATTGACTGTTTTATTATAATCGCCCCTTGAGGCTGGATTGGTGGGCGTTTTGGTCTCTTATCATAATTTTGTAACCTATTATATATTTAACTGCAGTTTGTACTGCTGATATTACTATTATAGCAG
>CAZEDP010000060.1:0-9242 GCA_964511035.1 uncultured Gammaproteobacteria bacterium | reverse complement strand
CTTCTTCCATATTTAGATTATATGGAATGTACAATCTTTGAACCTTAATGCTGTCTACATATTTCAATTCATCAATGCTATTGATTTTAAGACTTATTTTTGGAGATATGCTGAATTTTACGAGAATTTCGCGAAAAAATCTGTCATAATTCTGATTAGGATACTTAAATCTTATTAGTCTTTCAAATGAAGCAAGCAAATCATCAAAAGACATCAATTTAATTTTGATTTTGTCCGGGTAATCGTTATTGTAATTGTTTGTAAATTCAAAGTTATTGCTAATTTCAGCGTCCTCGTAAATTTTTTTTTAACATTACTTAGAATTTACCTAAAAAATAGCACATTTTGAATACTTTTTGTTTTATAAAAAATAGTAGCGTATAAAATCGGAAAGTTATGCCAAATAATATTTCCAACATACAATTCAGCAAAGTTAATTATGAAGGCAGTATCAAGCCTTCTAAAAATGATTCCGGAAATAATCAAAATCAAAATTCACAGACAAATAAAGAAACGAATTTACATTTTGGAAATATTTTACCCACAAGTCTTGTGACAAAGACTTCTGATATGAAGATGTATTATCAGATTTATTTGGCTTTAGACGGAAAAGACAAAAAGAATCTAGAGAAAATAAAAAACGAAGGCAAATTAAATTCGAGGCTTTCCAATGACGGTTCGTCAACGCTTGAGAACCTTTACAAAATCTATAAAGAGCCCCGCGCGGACGGTCTCGAAAATAAAAAAATATTAAGCGAAGTTCTGCAAAATTTGGCAAATCCTTATATCATTCATCAAAAATTCGGAAAAGTTCCTGATTTTATGACGGGAAAACTTATATTCAACGAAAAAATGAACAGCCTTACAAAAGGTTTATGGCTTGATCCTTCGGTTGCGCCTCATTATAAGCAGGCAAAATATACAGGTCCGATAAGCGTTCTAAAACCGGAAGATTTGAATGTCGAAACAAGCGCAACCTGTGTTGCCACAAGCATAGAATTTAACTTAGCCATGAGAAAACCTGCCGAGTATGTTAGATATGCTGCAGGACTTACAAGTCCGAAGATGGAAGTAAAATCCAAAATAAAATTAACCGATATTTCACCCAACATTATGGATGCGTTATACATTCTCAATTATTTCCAGACTGAATATAAACCCATAGATTGGGAAACGGTTGAGGTAACAGTCAAGCCGGACAGTAATGCATTATCAAGAGCTCAGATACAAAGCAAATACAGGCAAATGGATTATACAAAGAGCAGATTTGATGATTTAGGAGAAACACCTCCTGAAAACTATAAAATCCCGCCTTCGCGTTCATCAGTGGATTCTCTTATGCAGTCTGCATTTATGCAGTTGGGAAGCCAGAACACGTACAACTCTCTTAATGATATGAGGGCAGGGGAAAATTGTTCCGATCCCAAGGGGCTTATAGAGTTTGAAAAAACTTATGTCGAAACCATTGTTGAGGATGATGACGGCGGAATCACTTCAATAACATATCAAAATGTCGATGATAATAAAAAACTCCAGTCTTATTTCTTTGATTACGAGACTACTAAAAAGCATCTGCTTGAAACATTAGCTCTCGGCAGAAATGTTATTGTCGGTATCACCTACGTTGATAATAATAAAAATATCCTCGGCGGGCATGAAATGACTGTCATTGGAAGCCGAACGGACGCTAACGGAGAGCTTTATTTTATAACTAACGATACAGACGACGATTTTGTAGGTACATCAGAGTACAGGGCAAAGGATTTTATACCCACAATTCACCATGCGGGCATTCCTAATAAAGTCCTTAATCAGCCGCCGGAACCGGAGGCCGGTTATGTTTTGCTGAACGAATTGGCAGAGCTGAAAAAACAGAACCAGCTTGAAGCTCAAAAGAAACTTCAAGCCGGCAAATCTGCTTAATTTTTAGTTTTTATCAGTTTTATTTATTGCCTTGCTTTCCAATTCTTTTGCTTTTGCAAGGTTTTCATTGGCTAAGTCAGTGAGTCCTTTTTTGGCATATAAATTCCCGAGATTTTTGTATGCATCTACATAGTCAGGTTTAAACTCAATCGCTTTTTGGTAGTTAGAAACGGCTAAATCAGTCACATCCTTCTTCTCGAAAAGATTAGCCAGTTCATAGTAAGCGTATGCGTCATTAGGATCAATTTCTATATTTTTTTGATAATTTTGAATTGCCAAATCCAATAATCCCTGTTCTGCATAAACATCGCCCAAGGCGTGATAAGCGGCAGCATTGTTAGGATACAACTTTATTGCTTTCTGAAAACTTTCTACTGCCTTGTCGTACAGCTTTTGCTTTAAGTAGCACTGTCCCAGTGATGTAAACGCCAGATCATAATCAGGTTCAATCTCAATTACCTTTTGATAATACTGAGCCGCAATATCGTATTGTTTTTTGTAATAGTAATAAACAATGCCTAAATTATAATAAGCATTGCTGTAATCAGGTTTAATTTCAGTTGCTTTCTTATAATTTTCTATTGCAAGGTCATATTCTTTATTGTTTTCATAAGCCAGACCTAAATAGTTATATGCTTTTTCAAATTTCGGATAAATTTCGATAGACTTTTTGTAGTTTTCTATTGCTTTAGTGTATTGTTTTTTCTCGTCGTAAATCAATCCGAGATTATAATATGCTTTATAATATTTGGGATTGATACTAACAGCTTTTTCGTAATACGGAATTGCTTCGTCAAGCATGCTTTTATGATAATAAGCCAGTCCAAGATTGTTAAAAGCGTCGGCGTCGTTTGGATTTAGAGCTGTTGCCTTTTTATTGTATTCAATAGCCTTATCATAGAGCCCTTTTTTGTCATAAATTCTTCCGAGGTTATAATATGCCATTGCATAATTCGGGTTGAGGCTTACAGCTTTTTCATAATTAGGTATAGCAAGGTCATATTGCCCTTGTGTAACATAAACATTTGCCAGATTGTTATAAGCATCGGTAAAATTAGGGTCAAGGCTTATAGCTTTTAAATAATTTGAAATTGAAAGTTCAGACTCGCCTTTTTTGTCGTTGATAATGCCGATATTATAATAACCCCTTGCATAATTAGGGTCGATGCTGACAGCTTTCTGGTAATTTACAAGAGCGAGGTCATTTTGTCCGGTTGCTTCATAGGCGTTTCCGAGATTGTTATATGCGTCAGTATAATTAGGGTTTATAGCTGTTGCATTTTTGTAAGTCTGGATGGACAGGTCATATTTTCCCTGTTTGTCATAAATACTTCCCAAATTATAATAAGCTCTTGAATAGTTTGGATTTATGCTTAGGGCTTTCTTATAGCTTTCAATGGCTTCATCGAACAGTCCTTTGTCATCATATAAAATCCCCAAATTATTATATGCATCAGCCATATTGGGGCTAACAGCGATAGCTTTTTTATAGTTTGAAATAGCTAAATCATTTTGTTTAACTTTTGAATAAACAAGTGCCAGATTATAATAAGCATCGCTATAGTTAGGATTTAAGCTCAAAGCTTTTTTAAAATTAGTAATGGCTAAATCATATTGTTGTTTCTGGTAATATGCCAATCCGAGGTCATAATAAGCAAGATGCACTTCATAATTAGACGGATCTGCTTTAATTGCTTTTTGAAAATTAGCAATGGCAAGGTCATATTGTCCGCTGTCGTAATAATTGATTCCTATGTCAAAATAATTCCCAAAAGCTGTGCTTTGTGCATAAACGGGCATACATACCGCCAACAACAGTGTAAAAAAGAAAACCTTCAGTCTGTTCATATTCAGCCCCCTATTTCGATAAACTTCAAATTCAATGATTTAACTAATTTGACAATAAAAGTTATCCGATGTAAATATCAGTAGATTCTCTTTTTATGATTGGCTTTTACTTTAGAAACGGACATATAAAAATAATCTTTTCCTGCAAGTTCCTTTTTCTGAATATGATTTTAAATATAAACAATAATCTCACTTTTACATAGTTTCTTTTTATGTCAAACTTATGCTGTAAGTTTTTGTAAAACCTTTTAAAAACACCTGTTATAAGGAACCAGACCAATGACTGACAGCACAAAAATATTAAACACCGCGAAAGAGGCCGCTTTAGAGGCGGGGTTGATTCATATGCAGTTTTTTGGCAAAAAACTCGAAATATCTCATAAATTCAATGAATACGACCTTGTCACGAACGTTGACAGACTTTCGGAAGAAAAAATCGTTTCTGTTATAAAAAAGAGCTTCCCTGACCACAACATTTTGGGAGAAGAAGGCACGCAAGCCGCCACGCACGCGTCGGATTTCACCTGGGTAATTGACCCGATAGACGGGACAACCAACTACGCTCATGCTTTTCCCCAGTTCTCGGCTTCGATAGGAATTTTATACCAAGGCAAATTATACATGGGCGTTGTCTATGATGCTTTCAAAAAAGAAATGTTCAGCGCAGTCAAAGGACAAGGGGCATTTTTGAATGATGTGCTAATACATGTCAGCTCTATTGATACAATCGAAAAATCGCTATTATCTACGGGCTTTCCTTATGACAGAGAAGACGTAATGAAAGAAAATCTGAAATACTTTGAAAGTTTTGTTTATAAGGCTCAGGCTCTTAGACGTCCGGGTTCTGCCAGTCTGGATTTATGCTACACGGCGTGCGGACGTCTGGACGGATTTTGGGAACTTAACCTTGCTCCGTGGGATACGGCAGCTGGTGCGCTGATAGTCCGGGAAGCCGGCGGCAAGGTGACAAATATGCGCAGTGATGAGTTTGATATTTACGAAAAAAGCATAATAGCCTCAAACGGGCTGATACATCACCAAATGCAGGATATCATCAACTACGCCAAGGTTTAAACTTTATAAATTTTTGTTAAATTTAAAGATTTTTTTAATAAAAGACTGACAACTTTTGATGTGTTTTGTTTTTATACATTAGTTAATATGTATAAATTTAAGTTATAAGGGAAATATTATGAAAATTACATTCAATCCCACTCACAATTTAAATTTCAACGCCAACCCTAAAGAAATTTGGTGCAGAGGAAGACACCCAAATGAATGGAGAGAAAAGGATTGGGATACAAATGCCCAACTTGTAGGGAAGGAATTTGATGCAAACGGAAACTTAATAGATTTTTCAATCCATAAAGGAGATGTGGTTGTTGTCGGTATTCATGATGATTATGACAAGAAAAACGATATGCCCAGAATTAAATTCGTAACAGGACGAATTGTTGATTATGCAGGAAATATGGAAGGTGTGAATACTGTTAAAATCATTGATAAAAGAGGGCAGAAACTTCAGCACAGTCCTGTGAATATTTTCAAAGGGGATTTATTCTCCGGAGCGGTGGAATATTTGCTAGGCAGCAAATATCGCCAGCAAAAATTAGACGTAATTAATAAAAAGCGTGATGAAGAAGTTAAAGATCTTGATGATAGTCTTGCTGTGCTGAGAGAGATAAATGTTCATGCCAAGCATGATTTGGCAAAATTTAATATTGCAGGTTAAAAACAATCTCGGTTTTTTTAGAAAATATTATTTATCCGCGTCTGAAATCTTCTGGTAAAATAAGCTATTATGACAAATAGTAAAAGACCCAAATTTTTTATATTTCTAATGCTGCTTCTGTTGGCAGTTTTTTCTGCCGATAAATCATACGCGGAAACAGGAAAAATTGATAAAACAAAATCTTCTGTTCGAAATATTGATGTGATAGATCCTTCACCTGTTAAGAACCCTTGGGGAGCATTTTACCCGGGGTTTAGAGGAGCTAACCAACTTATCATTTACACGCCTGCATTTGGTGAAAGAACGGGAACAAATGAATTTGGTCTTGAAGCAATTGTGAAGGAAGCAATAGTACAGGATATGAACGGTTCTGATTCTCTGATTCCTAAAGACGGCTTTGTGATAAGCGGACATGGAAAGGCAAAAACTTGGTTAGAAAAGAACATTATACCCGGAGCAATTGTCAAGTACAGCGAAGACAATATGGAACTTACAAGCAGCATTGAACCTGAGAGCTATATATTCCGGGCTGAGAGAAATTTAACAAAGGTGTGGGAAGTTATAAACTATTATAAAGATGCGGACCAATTTTATGATTACACAGAATCTTCCCGTTTAATTGCTAATGCTCAGGAAGATATAGACAACGCAAAGATTTATATTCGCCAGCGTGAAGCTGAAAAATCCTTAGAACTTGCCAAGTCTGCATTAGATTTAACAAACAGGGCGCTTAATTTTGCGGTACCGTCGATGGAAGGTGAATTTCACGGCATTTGGCTAAGACCGACCGAAAAGAATTCAGATGATATTGCAAAAGCAGTTCAAAAAATCAAATCAGCAGGCATCGAGAATATTTTTCTCGAAACTTATTACCACGGATATACGATTTTTCCGTCAGCAACTTTGGAGTATTACAAAGTTCAGAATCAACGGAAAGAATTTCAAGGGTTTGATGCTCTTGCGGCTTGGATAGAAGAGGCCCACAAAGCGGGTTTAAAAATTCACGTTTGGTTTCAGACTTTTTATGTAGGAAATGACGACCTTTCAAAAAATCCTAAGCATGTGCTTTCTGTTTATCCCAAATGGGGAAATAAACAGCGAAAAAGTTATATGACAGATGCTCCGTCACAATCAGCATCTGAGCATAACGGATATTTTCTGGATCCTGCCAATGAAGAAGTTCAAACTTATCTTAAGAATATCATTACTGAAATAGTTACTAAATATGATATTGACGGACTTAATATTGATTACATCAGGTATCCGGCAAGCATTCGTCCGGACTTCCCGGGATTTCTGCAATCTACTTGGGGATATACCGACTATGCAAGGAAAGAATTTCAAACCTTATATGGCGTTGATCCTGCTGAGATAACTCCTTCCATGTTTGATTTGTGGAACAAGTGGGTTCAATACCGCCAAAACAAGGTTACTGACTTCGTCAAAAGCCTTAAAAATATTGTCAAAGACAAACCGATTATTTTAACTGCGGTTATTTTTCCTAACTTGACAGAAGGCAACATAGTCAAGCTTCAAAACTGGCAGGAATGGGGAGAAAATAAATATATAGATGCATTCACCCCGTTAATCATTGGAACTGACAGAGAAATAGCAGATTCTTACGTTAAAGGAATAATCAATAACGCGGATGACAGTGTAAAAGTTTATGCAGGTTTATTCGAACCTTTTATTTCTGCTCCTGCTTCAGATATGATTTATCAAATTATATCTGCAAGAAACGCAAAAGCTGACGGCATAGTCCTTTTTGATTATGCGCATTTATCTGAGGGATATATTAAATCTTTAAACAGCAGGATTTTTATTAATCCGTAAATTTGAGCTTAAAAAATGCGGGTGAATGATCAAACCCGCATTTTTTATGTAGTTTACAGTTAAAAATGTTAGTTACCCTTGCCGTTTATGATAATTGCCGCGTCAGTCGGTGCTTCAGGCGGGATTGGCATTGGGGGAGTGTTAGGATTTGATGCATTAACGTCCGCGCAGAAACCTTTTCCTTTTACTTTTCTTAAAACATCGCATGCGGTTCTATAATAGTTATCGCCCGCATCATTACAAGGAGTAGGGCAATCCATGTTAATTTCATTTACGATATTCTTAGTTCCGTTCTTATAGTAGCTCATGACTTGTTTTCCGATATATTCTCTGCCTTTATATTTTTGACTGGTAAGAAGAGTTAAAAAGTATCTCACATCGCCGTTTGTAAAAGGAGCATCGCATTTTTCTTTATCTTCGATACAGTTCTGAATAAGATAGTCACAGGCTTTATTTCCGCCTTCTTTGCAGGATTCTTTCAAAGCATTTAGCCCCAAGTGCATTTTATCGGCACTTGTTTTTTTAGTGTAAGAAATTAGTGCATTACAGCTTGCTTCCTGATTGAATCTGCATCCCAAAATTGCGGCATTGCAGGCAACGGAGGCAAGATTGCCGCCTTCTTTTAACAGGCAGTCTTGAGCGTTTTTATCTACATTAACGTCTTCTTTTTTTCTGGTTGACATAACAAGCATAGTTGAGCTGATTATTATACTTACAACCAGCAGTCCTATAAGAATTTCAACCAGAGAAAATCCTTTTAACCTTAAATCTTTTAAATTCATATTATTACCACCTCGTAAAATTAAATGCATTGTAAATTATTATATATTATTAGCGGTTTATTTGTTAAAAAATGCCCTGAAAACATAATGTGGAGAAATTTGTTCCGAGTTTAAATTATCTCTTTTTATTAATAAATCTTCGACTGCTTCAGTTGCACCCGGGCAAGATGCTTCAGTTGCGTCGTCAAAAACGATATAACCCCCTTCAACCAAATAGGGCTTAGTCAAATCGTAGGAATACTTGATTGCGGAGTAAATATCGCAGTCTATATGAGCAAGCGAAATTTTCTCGGCATCATTCAAAGCATTTACCGCGGTATCTTCAAAATACCCTTTTACTATTTCCAGATTAGAGAGTCCAAGCTCATCTCTTCTTCTGTAAATTTCGTCAAGGTCAATGTCGTTAAAATTCCCTTCGGTATGCTGATCAATTTCGGGATTGGTCGCAGGCATGCCTTCAAAACTGTCTAAAGCATAGACTTTCATTCTGGGGAAAAGCCTTTGAGCAAGATAGGCCATAAACATGGCACTGCCGCATTTATAAGAACCGAATTCAATAATATTTCCTGAGGGGATTTTATACAGATAATATTTCATTATCAGATAAATATTCATCAGTTTATGCAGACCGACAATGCTTCTTCCTTCACAAACGGAAAAAGCTTCTTTAAAGAGAAGATCGTTCATCAATTCCTGGTCTAAATTCCAATATTGCAGGCACATTCCTCTTTTTGCGCCCTCATGAATATTCCGGTTATTTCTCATTTCCTGTTTTTCATTGCCGATATTCAGTAACAAACTCATTCAAATATTCTCCGGTTAACTTTTTGTTCTTATTTTTTTAAGTATACATTTTTTTCGATATCATGGGCAATTATTTATTATAAAAGGGATTTGGATTAGAATTAAGGGAACAGAAAAATTGTTTATGAAAAATTATTTAAAAAACATAAAGAAAGAAGATTTTTTTTCAAAAGCCAACCTGCATATACACAGCAGTTGTTCTGACGGGAGATTAAAGCCTGAGGAAATTATTGCCGAAGCCAAAAAAGACGGGCTTGAATTAATATCAATAACCGACCACAATACAGTTGAAGCATATAAAGAGACAGCCGTTAAAGCTG
>CAZEDP010000059.1:0-9306 GCA_964511035.1 uncultured Gammaproteobacteria bacterium | reverse complement strand
TTATAACAGGGTATTGTGCGTCCAAACGGCCCCAATTTGTGGACATGTGGCTACAATTTTTGTTTTTCCCACCCTCCTCGTCCAAAGAAATAAAAGGGGGCAAAAGCCCCCTTTTATTTCTTCATCCAGTGATGCTTTGCTGAAGCAAAAAGCTGTGGTGATTGCTGATATTGTGGGTGTTCAGCATCTGACCAGTGTTGATGAACGGCTATAATAGAATTATTGTATTATTTCATCATATAGGTCTTTAAATTCAGGATTCGATTTTTTTACAAGATTGATTTTCCATTCCCTATGCCAGTTTTTTAATTTTTTCTCTCGTAGCTTTGCTTCCTCCAGTGAGGAAGTTATTTCATAATATACAAGTTTTGTTATATTGTATTTGTTTGTATGACCTTCTATGAATTTTTCTTTGTGTTCGTTTATTCGTCTTAATAAATTGTTGGTAAAGCCCACGTAAAAGGCTGTCTCGTTAAAATTTGTCATTATGTAAATATAATAATCTTTGCTCATTACCGGATTATAGCATAATGCTGTTTTTTTACGATGGTAAGATCCTGAACATCAGCGAATAAAGCTGTTTTACAACTCCAAATGCTTCAGGAAAGCAGAAAAGGGAAGGAAATAGGGTGCAAAATATCTTTTTTATTGGGTGCGTGTAGCCTTTTTGAGGGTGCGGTGCAACCTGAAAATGGGTGCAATTTGGTCGAAAAAGGTAAAAAACAGGTTGCAAAATCGCAAAAAAACGTGCAAAAAGTATGCAAAAAACACGCAAAAAGACGTCATTTTGCGTGTTTTTTGCGTGTTTTTTAGAGCAGAAAAAAAGAATTAATCAGGTATAATTAGGTATTCTTTAAGCAAAGTTTTCATGTTGGTGGGTTGAAACCCGCTCTTGTATGCTAATGGTGCGCACTGCGCACCCTACCCGCTATACTCGAATTTCGGTTTGGAAACATCAATGAAAGCAGAAGGTAAATTGTTTGTTTTATAATTAATTTTATAAATTAAAACTAAATTGATAAGGGGTCTTTATGAAGACAATTGACGAAATAAAAGCAACTTGGGATATCGATAAACATACATTTGAGAATAAGGAACTTGGGGGGCTACAGGCATTTGTTCAAGATTTTATGGAATGTAAGGATTTATTAGGTTTAAAACTAGGCTATGAAAGCACTCCAAACGAGAAACGAAAATTTGAATTTACAAAAGAAAAAAATAAAGATGGTTCTAAGAATAGAGCCGATTTTGTAATATTTATCAAAGGTGAAGAAATAGTTATACCTGTCGAGGTTGAAAAACATACAAATATTCAAGGAGGCGAATACCAAATTTTTAAATACCAAAAAGATTGGCAAAAAGCCTACGGGATTTTGACAGATGGTTTTCATTGGCGATTTTATAACAATAACCTTTACAAAGAGTTTTCGTTACATGCTATGTTGGATGACCCATCTCAATTAAAAACTTTTTGGGCTGATTATTTAAAAGAAGATAATTATTATTTAACATTTTTTGAAAAAACTGGACAGTTGTCATTATTTAAAAAAGAGGAATCTCTAAAAATAGACGAAAACAGAGAACTTTTCTTTAGAGATATCACTGCATTAATTAAACAATTTAAGGATAAATTAGGAATTGTAGGTTATTTGGAAGAACAGGGAACAGTTGATAGCGATAAAAAAGCAACTGAAATATCGTATGCGTATTTTATTCAATTTATTCTATATAAAAGCCTAGTCGATAATTGTTATACACAGTTTCAACAAGAGTTTGAAGATAGGATTTCAAATATACACAATTGTCTAAAGAATAAAGCGTATCATGGCATAACAGCTCAAATATATGGAATTTCTAAATTTATTTCAAATGAATTATATAAACCTTTTAATAAAGAACAACAATTTATAAATGAAAAATTGGATACAGTTTTACGCAAAGCTAATGTTATGCTTGAAGAAGTAACTTTATGGCTTGATATTATTGTCTTTATTAAAAAATACAATTTTGAAAATATGCGAAATGAAATTTTTGGTTATATTTATGAAAATTATCTAAAAGAATTGTATGAGGAAAAAAAGAAAGGGCAATATTTCACTGACCCAGCTGTAGTTAATTTCATGCTAGAGCAAATTGGCTATAATAAAACCACTATAAATAAAAGGTGGCTTAATGATGGAGAGATCGCCGAATTATCAATATGTGACCCTTCTTGCGGAAGTGGAACATTTCTATATAGTGCAGTAGATCAGCTAATTGGAGCTTTATATGATAATACAAAAAGAAGCTGTAAAAATATTGAAGAATTAATTAATAGAGACATTTATGGCTTAGATATTGCAGAGTTTCCTTTGTATTTGGCTGAAATGGGCATTTTAATGAGAATGCTACCATTGATTATTAATGAAAAATACAATAACCCAATTGAAAAAAAAATTAAACTATTCAAGACAAAGGATAGCATTTCTGAATTTACTCATATAGGTATATCTGCTATAAATTTTGGAGAAAAAAATCTAGAAAAAGGTCAATTATCTTTATTTAACATTAAAAAACTTGATTTAGGATATCGCAGCTATGTACGTGATGAGAATGATTTGGCAGATATGAAAAAATCTGTAATACCTCCACGTAAAAGATTCGATTTTGTTATTGGAAATCCACCCTACATTTGTTATAACGAATGTTGCAATCAGCAAATGCTTTTTACACAAGCAATTAAAGAAAAAATTCTTTCAATGGGCAATGTATATGGAGTAAATTTGAATACAGTCCCCGATAGACAAAAGCCATACCCTCCCAAACCAAACTTGTATGCATTTTTTATAGCTTTAGGAATTGCTCTATTAAAAGATAATGGAAAAATGGCATATATAATTCCACAAACTCTATTAACAGCTATCGATTTAGATGTTCTGAGATATCATTTGTCAAAATATTCTACAATTGAAAAAATTATAACTTTTAGCGGGCAAATGTTTATTGGCAGGGGGGTGAAAGGGAAAAGACCTGTTGCAACATCTTCTTTAATTTTAATACTAAAGAGAAAATTACCAACTAAAAGTCATAAAGTTGAAATAATAAATTATAAATCCTATGAAAATAAAAATGGGATTGATTTTAAAGCTTATTTGAGAAGCAATGAATATGAAACAAAATCAATAAAACAAACTGAATTACTTGAAGAAATAGCTAATTGGAACTACATAACAAAACCAGCAATAAATCAAAAAATATTACAAGTTTATAAAAAAAGTGCAAGTTCTATAAAGGAATATCGATTGTCTCTGGATAATTATGATACTTTGCAATTTGATAAAGGATTAGTTTTTGATAAATCCAAGCTCACAATAAAAAAGACGGACTGGCAAATTATAAAAAAACCAAATTTAAATGTAACAAAAATAGCCTTAGTTGAAAATTTTATTGAAGAAAAAGAGATAAAAATTCCAGCAGGCAGTCAAGGATTAAAGCTATTTAAGAATAAATATAAGATAGTTTGGTCATATATGAATCGTGATAAATTTTATTTTTCAGATCATAAAATAATGATTGACTTTAACTGGGTAATTATTTCTAGTGATTTGAAGTCGGAAATCCTTTTTTTATTAGCTATTTTTAATAGCTATTTAAGCAACTATATAATAAATACGCTATTTAAAATACCAAATGAAAAAGATATACTATTAGGTGTTAGAGCTGTTAAGGAATTTATTCGTATTCCAAAAATTTCAGTTGAAAATCAACATATTAAAGATGAAATAATAAACCAAACTCAAGAATTACTTGATTTAGAAGATTATAAATTGTCTGATTTTGTTGACTTTACTAATGTATCACTGCAAAAGTTTGATAATTATAAAGTAAACAAAGATTCTTTGATATTGATAAAAGACAATAAGGAGTTTTCCTTAAAAATAAAAAATGTCAGTAAAGTTGAATACATTGATAAAGTACTTAAACAAAATTACTCTGATAAACAACTCATTAATTGCCAAGAAATTCACCTGACAAAATTAAAAAATCTGAATATTATTGACACTGGAAAGCAAAATCAAATAAAAAATTATATAGATGACCTTGTATTTGCTTTATATTTTGAAACTCCAATTAAAAATATAGGTTTAGATGAAGCCGAGAATGTAAAAAATCTATGCCTACAAAACGAATTTTATAGATATATAAATCCAAAATAATAAATCCCCCCGTGCCGAGTAGCGTAGCCACCCGTAAGATTTCACCCTGCGTTGGATTGAATAGCACTGTTTGAGCCGAAGGCGAGTTTGCGAAGCGTATTGAGAAAATAGGGATTAGAAGCAGGGTTGAAACATGAATGAGTTAAAAGCTTCCAGTAACTGTTCATCACAGCTACTTCGGCTTTTAACTCCCGCTGCCGCATAGGATGCGGAGACTCCGAGGCAAGTTTTTTCTTTTTCCATATTTTCTGCGTCAGCGGGAGTGCAGAGCTGAAACGGCTGCGAGGAGCAGTCGATGTAGGCTCAAACTCATTCCCCTTTTTTCAAAACAGAAAATATGGTCGACCGCTTCAGATGTCGAAACATATAGAAACAAAAAGTACCGATAAAAGGGGTTTGGATATGCGGATAGACGTTGGACAGATTGCCACAAACGGCTTCGCCGTTTTCGCAATGACATTAATACGTTGGAGAGGAGGGGGAAAGACCTTGCGATGCTGAAATAAATTCAGCATAACGGATAAACGCTCTGTAAAAAGAGATTCTCACGCCCCTACGGGGCTGAGAATGACATGATTTGTTATGGTTACAACCTTGTGATGAGGTGTCGGGACACGGCATGATGATGATGTCAAAGAGGGTTGAGATTCTTCGGATGTGCCTCAGAATGACGGTTCAGCGCTCTGAATGACGATATTATTTCAATAAATATTACAAATATGTAAATTTTTTTGCGGAAATCAGGCTGTAACTGTTCCGAAAATCTAACTTGCGGTTTTAGATAATACTAAAATTATATAAATTTATGAGGATTGAATATATGCTGAGAATCTCAAATTATTCTTTTACTCCAAATAATGGTAATTTTTATAAAAATTTTCCTTCAACTTGCAATTTGAGTTTAGATCAAGTTACAAATAATAAAAAGTTAAATTATTATTCAAAAAAGCTATCTTCGAGTGATTATATTTATTTTAAAGGGTTAACACCATTTACGGCAGTTCAAAAAGCAAAATTGTTTCCTCAATTAGAAAATCACATTCAACTTGGACGTAAAGTATTTGATTTCATTAAAGAAACAAATATGAAACCTGTCGATGCCAGAGATTTATTCTATGCAATTTTGGCAAATGAAACAATTAGAAATTCATTTATAGAAGAAATATGTACTAAACCAAGAGATAGTAAAAATATTATTAAAACCCTAATTCAAAAGCTAGATAGCAAAAGAGTTTTTCATGAATGGTATTTTGCGAAAGGTGGATACTACGAGTCTTATGGAGAATACAATAAATCAAATTTTTTAAAAGCCAGAACTATTGAAGAATTATTATACCATCGACCTAACTGGTGTCCTTGGGCACTGGAAGAAAAACAATGGTTAATGCAAAATTCTTTTACCCGTAATTATAAGGAGGAAACAAGAAAGGCTATTTTTTATCGTGATTTGGATAAGGTAAGAGAAATACCGTTTACCATAGGAGCTTTACCAAATCCCTTTATGATAAGAAATGATTTTGTTGAACTTGTGAAACAAATTCAACTTCTTGGGGAAGTTGTTAACAAGTCATTAACAATAAATGATAATTCTTTTTTGGTAAATTGCTTAGGAGGTGGGGGTAAATCAGGTAAATATAATTTCTTGATAGAAGCAGGGCAGAAGAAATATATTATTAAAACTGACAGAGTGAATATAGAAGATCTGGACTATATACAGGACACATTAAACCGAACATTGACTAGACCATTGTCTTTGTATGAAAAAAGGTTTATTAAACAAGACAAATTACTTAGAGCTGATTCGATATATGTGAATGCTTGTTTAGATTATTACTTAAATTCACATAATTGTTCAAATGTTCCCAAAATGCATTTTTATGATTTTGAAACAAATTCTGCTATTTATGAATTTATCGAGGGAGCTGATAAAAATATTATACAAAGAGAAGAAGATGAATTAGTCATAGAATATAACAGTTTAGTTAAATTCAATAGGATGTTAAATGATGTGAATGCGCTTGGAATATTTTGTAATGATACTAACAAGTACAACATCATCAATGCCCAAGGAGTTCCTATGCTTATTGACATTGGTCATGCAACATATGTCGACGGATTAAAACCAAATTGCAGAAAATATCATATGGATGTACCCAATTGCTGTGGTCCTAACGTACCCACATTAAAATCCTCTTTTATTAAATAGGAGGTAAAAGTGTCAGATATAACCATTAATACAAATACTCCTTATTCGAAAGATTTTATGAAATTATATGCAAATTCAGTTAAATATAATGCTGCTAAACCTACTGTTTATCTTAACAGAGATGTTGTTACCGCTAATACAACCCAAAGAGATATAAATATTAGAAGTAATCAAAAAAAATATATTGCGGCAGGTTTATTGATAGGTCTTGTAGCGTTTACGTCTCTTATATTAAGAAAAAGAAATAACAAAAATGAAATTCCCTTTTCAAATATTAAGAAAATAACTTCTGATATTTTTGATAAATCCACCGCTAAAGGAGCTCAGCCTAATATTTCTGACAGTATACCATCCAAACCTGAAGATTTAAAATCCAAAGTCGACAACCCTGGAACTAACTGCATTTTGCCAAAATTATTGGATGAAGAAGTCAAGTTGAGTATTGCCAACTGTATTGGATGTAAACCGGAAGATTTAAAATCCGTAATCGGCAAAAATGAACTCAACATTATTTTGTCAAAATTATCACAGGAAAATTATCTGCCAGGTGTTGGTCTGGAAAACCTTAACAAGGGTTTGCTCAGAGCAAATCTGCATATTCATACGGCTATTTCAGATGGACGCTTTAAAGTTCAGGAATTACTTGATAATGCGGTACAGTATGCAGACAGGCTGGCAGAAATGCAAAAAACGCACGGTAAAAGTCCTGAGCCTCTTTTGATTTCAATCACAGACCATGATTCTCTCGAAGGAACACAGCAAGCAGTAAAACTAATTGCTTCAAATCCTCAAAAGTATCAAAACATAAAATTTGTTCCGGGAATAGAAATTTGTACAAGATATGATAATGAAAAATTATTTTCGAAACCTATGCAAATTGAACTATTGGGTTATGGTTTCAATCCTTTCGATGAAGGACTTGTAAAATTTGTAAATTCTGTTAGAGAAAGTAATTATAAATATGTACAAGAAAAATTTACAGAAATAAACAGTTGGGGATTTGGCGAGTTGGTCAGCTTGGAAGATGCTAAAGTTAAGGGGAAAAAGCACAGCCATATTAAATATGGAGGAAGTCCCGGATTTATTGATGAAGTTTATAAGTACGTAAGCGCAAAATTTGATGAAAAAGAAACTGTTGAAAAAGGTTTCTGGGATAAAGTAAGAAATAAATATGAAAATCTTTTCAAAGACCATTTTCCTGATAATAAGTTTCAGAACATAATTCCCGGGTCTACGCCTACTGCTGATGATGTTGTTAAAGCTGTAAAAAATGCGGGTGGTGAAATTTCGTTAGCACACCCATTGTATTTAAACAGAAAATTTTTAAAAGATGATTTGGTCAAACTTGAAGCAAATAGGAATTTTGATGAACAAGGGGTTTTCCTCTTCCTTAAAGACCTTAAAAATAAAGGTGTGGATGCAATTGAAGCTAATTATAAGTACAAATTTGACGCGTCAAAGGATTTGCAGAATATTTCCAGGAGTGTTGAGGAATTGGGGTTTTATAGCACCGGCGGCTTAGACATACATGGAAAAGATATATTTATAAAACCTTGATGAAAAAAGGGAGTTTAAATAATTTACTGTAATTCAATGAAATTATGCGGTTTCAGATTTGAGTACAGTACCCCTGTGATTTTTTCAATCCAACTTTAAAGTCAGGCATTTTGCGCTGCCGCCGGCTTTCATGAACTCTCTCAGGTCTATTTCGTATGTCTCAAATCCCTTTTCTTTAAGAGCGCCTTTCAGCCTGTCGGTTGTGATATTCATAATGACGTTCTTGTCGATGTTGACGGCATTACAGCTGAATTTTGCCGCTTCTTCCTCATTGACCGCAATGCGTTTTTCTTCGGGGAAGTTGTTTTCTATTACTTTATTTGCGTATTCATCAAACGCATCGGGATAGTACAGCAGATAACCGTCTGAAAGCGGACAGAAACAGGTATCCAAATGATAAAAACGCTTGTTTGAAAGCTCAAGAGAAATTACCCTTATTCCCAAAAGCTCTGATATATAGGTATGCGAGCTTATGTCGCTTCTCGGAATATAGCCTGAGTAAAGGGTTTTTCCTGAGAATAAAGCATCTCCCGCGCCTTCAAAGCTCACGCCCTCAGGCAAATATTCAACCTTGAAGCCCTGTTCTTCAAGCCATTTCGCATAAAATTCTTCTTCGGGCTGACGTTCTTTGTACCTGAACTTGCTTATAATGGCAGTGTCTTTATAGATAACCGCCGCATTGGCAGTAAAAACAATATCGGGAAGTCCGGGAACAGCATCCATGGTGAGCACTTCAGCGCCAAGCTTTTCGATTAGATTTTTCAGGTCGTTCCAACGCAGCTTAGCTTCAGAATTTTTGCATTCCGTGCCTTCTTTCATCCAGGGGTTGATTTCATAATCAATCCTGAAGTAATAATCGGGCGGGCACATAAAAATTCTTGTCATTATGCACAACCTCTTTCCTGAAAAATATTTCTTACAAGTTCTTTGAGGAAGGACTCAACGTCAGTAACAAGTCCTGTTGCCTGTGATGAGCCTCTGTCCGAAAGTTTTGTAACGACGGCGGGATTCATATCAACGCAGACTGTCTCGACCGACGCAGGAAGCAAATTCCCCACCGCAATTGAGTGAAGCATCGAACCGACCATAATGCACATTTTTACCCCTTTAATTCTTTTTCTCATCTCAAGCTGAGCGGTGACCATGTCCGTAATGACTTCGGGAAGAGGTCCGTCATCTCTGATTGAACCGGCAAGAACATAATCGGTCTTATTTTTTGTAAGCGTAAACATTATCCCTTTGTTAAGTATACCTGTTTCAACAGCCTTCTTAATACTGCCGATTTGATTGATTTTGTTGATTGCTCTCAAATGATGCGAATGTCCGCCCGAAATGGGTTTTTCGTCT
>CAZEDP010000058.1:0-9309 GCA_964511035.1 uncultured Gammaproteobacteria bacterium | reverse complement strand
GCTGGTGTTCCAATTAAAGCACCTGTAGCAGGAATAGCAATGGGGCTTATTAAAGAATCCGATAAAACCGTTGTTCTTACTGATATTCAGGGCATTGAGGACTTTCTCGGCGATATGGATTTCAAAGTAACGGGAAATAAAGAAGGCATAACAGCTCTTCAAATGGATATGAAAATCAAGGGAATCGATATAGCAATCCTTAAAGAAGCCATTCAGGCGGCAAAAACGGGAAGAATTTTTATAATTGACAAAATGCTCGCGGCTATTTCAGCTCCGAGAGCCGAACTTTCCAAATGGGCGCCTAGAATAGACACTTTGAAAATTGATGTTGACAGTATCGGTGCGGTGATAGGACCCGGCGGCAAAACAATCAGGTCAATTATCGAACAAACCGGTACTACAATCGATATCGAAGACGACGGAACTGTTACAATCACTTGCGTTGAAGCCGAAGGCAGCAAAAAAGCCATAGCAATGATTAAGGAATTGACCTTAAAAGTAACCGAAGGTCTTATTATTAAAGGCAAGGTCGTAAGAACAATCCCAATCGGCGCATTTGTTGAGCTTGCTCCCGGCAAAGACGGACTTGTCCATATTTCGCAGCTTTCCAAAACCAGAACGGAAAGAGTGGAAGATGTTGTAAATCTTGGTGATGAAGTTATCGTTAAAGTTCAAAGCATTGACGATAAAGGCAGAATCAACCTTACAATGAAGGGCGTAACTGACGAAGAAAAAGCTCAGTTTGGTGTCGGCGCCGCTGTATAAAAAGAAATTTTTTAGCGCAAAGCAGGCTGAAATCCTCAGCCTGCTTTTGTTTTCTTAAAAAATATATGAATTCAACCTGTTATTAATCGGTTGACGAAAAAATCTGATGTTAGTATTATGAAATAGTTCCTTAAATTGAATAAATAATACAAAGACATGCCGAGGTAGCTCAGTTGGTAGAGCAAGGGACTGAAAATCCCTGTGTCGACAGTTCAATTCTGTCTCTCGGCATTTTGTTATTTTGACAGTGAGCAGTCATTTAAAAACAAATCCGTATATTCTTTTGTCGAGCAGCGATAATTGTTCAAAATAAGAAATACTTTTGAATAATTCGGTATATCTTGAAAATTTGAAAGAACAAAAATTCTTTTATACTTTTTCGAAGCTATATGCCCTTCTGTGTCTTTATTTTTACTGGATTTAACTTTATAAATACTATCGGCATTCCTGAAAAAATTAAAATAATACCCGCAAAGATAAGCAGACCTGTCGTTCAGGATTATGGTTTCATCGGTATTTTTTAAAGTAATATTCCTCTTAATATAAGCTGCTGCTTCTCTCCACTGTTGTTTATGAGGTTCATAATATGTTCCCTTCCCGTGAAATAACGGAAACATATATAGATACAGCCCTAAGACGGAAACGGCAAAAATGTATAAAACGCCTTTATTTCCTGAAAATAAGGGATTGGAAGTTACAAAGACCGAAATAAGCATATAAACCGCCGGCATTATTATCAAAAGATATCGGGGGTAGAGAATTGCCGTGAATTGAGAAAGGGAGCAAAAAATAATAACCGGAACGAGTGCAATATATAATAAGGCAGTTATGGGGTTGCTCAAATTAATTCTGCTTGCAAACAATTTGAAACTTTTAATATAATTCTTTAATCCCAAAATTAAAGGCAAAAATATAAGAAAAACAATATTTTTTGTAAAAATCAAATCCGCCAGCTCAAACAAAACCCGCCAATTTTGTTTTACAAGCCCGAAATTAGTTCCGTTAAAACTTCTTAAGCATAATACATGCGGTATAAACCATAAGGAAAACAGCAGAGTAATTAGATAGCTAAGGAGCATCAATTTTTTAATGCTTCTTTTATTGATAATGAAAACGATAAAAAGATAAATCAGCTGAAGATAAATCAAAGCCGTTCCGAAATAATGCAGATAAACCGTTATTAAGCCTGTAATTCCGTATAATGCAAGCTTTTTATTCTCTATTTTTTCCGATTCGGCGTTGGTTATGATATTCAGCCAGAGGAAAGTTGTTATTGCCGAAAAAAGAATTAATACAGCATAGCTTCTTGCTTCCTGCGAATAATATATTGCCGTTCCCGACAGAGCGGTTAATATTGCCGCGCCCGCGGCGGCATATCTTCCGAAAATCTTTTTTGACATAAAGTACATGACAAATACAGTTAAAATACCGGCTAAAGCGCTGGGAAGCCTGAAAACGGTTTCGGAATTCCCGAACAGCTTAATCCAGTAATGTAAAAATGCATAATATAACGGAGGATGGACATCACCGGCTAAAAAATGTGTCAAAAAATCTATAATATTTGTATATGAAGCAGTTGCAGCCGTGACCAGCTCGTCATACCAAAAACTTTGTATATTAAGCCCGTAAAGCCGTAAAAATATGCCTGCGATAATCGAAATTATAAGAAAAAACAGATAAGAATCTTTAATTTTCATATTTCCCCGCTTAATCAAAACTCCGTGGTCTTTAACAAAGTTAGGCGTTGAATTACAAGTTAGCCTCAACCTGTTTCATCCTCAAGAGTTTACTATAATAAGAAATTTCTTTGATTACAAGAAAAACAAAATATTTTCCTTAGCATGTAAGATGCGAGAAAAATGCAATTTTTTAGCATCTACCGAATAAAAGCAATATGCTTGTTTTAGCTATTCAGGAATTTTTGAAGTATAATAAGAAAAACTATTGAACCTTTAATGTAATTTAAATGCTCTCTTACATTCTAGGAATGTGTGAGAGCATTTAAATATTGAAAGATGTAATAAAATGACAAAACTAAGATTTGAGGAACTCGGTTTATCGAAAGAACTTCTTCTTGCCGTAAAGGATATGGGCTTTGAAGAAACATCTCCAATTCAATCCGAAGCGATACCCGTATTATTAAGCGGAAAAGATTTGATTGGTCAAGCGCAGACAGGCACAGGCAAAACCGCTGCTTTTGCAATACCGGTAATAGAAAAACTTGATTCTGAAAGCAAAGAAGTGCAGGCAATAGTATTATGCCCTACAAGAGAACTTGTAATTCAGGTGACTGAAGAATTTCGTAAACTCCTGAAATATAAGGAAAATTTATGGGTGGTCCCTATTTATGGCGGACAGGAAATAGAAAGACAGCTTAGAACCTTAAAAAAAGGCGTTCAGGTCGTAATAGGAACACCGGGCAGAACTATGGACCATATGAGGAGAGGCTCAATAAAAATGCATTCTGTAATGACTGTGGTTCTTGATGAAGCAGATGAAATGCTTGATATGGGTTTTAGAGACGACATGGAAGTTATACTTAAAGATACTCCCAAAGAAAGACAGACTGTCATGTTCTCTGCAACTATGGCTCAGGATATTTTAGAATTGACTAAACAGTATCAAAAAGAGCCTGTTAACATCAATGTAGCGAATAAAAAGATAAATGCGCCAAAAATTAATCAGGTTTATTATGAAGTACAGGATAAAAACAAGCCGGAATTGCTAGCCCGTTTGCTTGATATTTATAATATCAAGTTGGGACTTGTATTTTGCAATACAAAAAGTCAGGTTGACAGACTTGTTGAAGATTTGAAAATACGCGGATATTTTGCTGACGCACTGCATGGAGATATGGGACAAAATCAGCGTGATAAAGTAATGAACGGTTTCAGAAACGGTGCTGTTGAAATACTTGTTGCGACTGACGTTGCAGGCAGAGGTATAGATGTAAACGACATTGAAGCAGTGTTTAATTATGATCTTCCAAGAGATGACGAAGATTATATCCATAGAATCGGCAGGACGGCACGGGCCGGAAAAACAGGAACAGCATATACTTTCATAACAGGAAAGCAAATTTATAACCTGCAAAGGATAGAAAGAACTAACGGAATTAAAATTCAAAGGCAGTCTGTCCCAACTATAGATGAAATCGAAGTAACAAAGATGAATTTGTGTATTTTAAAAATAGTTGAAACAATTGAAGCAGGACATTTAAGCAAATATGTAAATCAGCTCGAGCTTTTTTTGGGAGAAGAATATACCTCTCTTGATATTGCGGCTGCACTTCTTAAAATGACTATTGAAAAAGAAAATGACAATTTCGACCATACTGTCGATTTTGAAGCGTCTGTAAAGGAATTTAGTCCAAATAAGAGATTTTCTGACAGAAGGTTTAATAAACCTGCCAATTCTGAAAATAAAGAAAGGCGCTATGGATATCCGAGAAGAAAGGAAAATGATTCCCGGAACAAGCACTCTTATGATGAAAAAAGGTTACATAACAGAAGAAATGATGGTGAACCTGAATACAAGCCCTTTAAATCACCGGATAACAAAAGATCAGATACAGCACAAGGCGAGCGTAAAGAGGGTTTTGAAAAAAAACGTAAATCATACAAGCCTTCAGGAAACTTCCGAAACGGTTCATATAATAAAGAGACGGGTTCTTTCAGGAAAAAATATGGTAAACCCGGTGAAAATAAAAAAGCAGGCAAAAAATAAGTAAATAGGGTAAACACCCGCATGTCTTACTTATTTGCTATGGGTTGTTATTAAAGGGATTTCAGGAATGTTGGAGCAATAAATTTCAAAAACTTTTTTTTATAAAATTGACAATTCTTTCAAAAGAGGTTAAAGCAGATTTAAAATTTATTGTTTCAGCTTCTGCCGCGAAAGATAAAGCATCAACAAAGTCTTTATATTCTCTGGAATAAATTTTATACTCTTTTAGGCTGTTTAATGTCTGTTGAGTAAATTCGGGTATTGAGATGTGCTTATTTGAACCGCCTCTTCCTCTATCCATTTCGATAGAATATTTAACGCTGTTTATGAAATCATTGTTTAAGATGAGATGCTCCAATGCAGCTAGATCATGCAGATGTCTGATTATAGTAGCGTCATTTTCTGAATTACTCTGCAATCCGGTTTTATTCCTTACATCAATTCTCCATATTAATGCGCTCAGTTTATTTGCTCCTATTTCGATTGGTGAAATGCAGTTTAATTCAACTTGCTCATTATTTTTTGTAAACTCATCAATGAATGATTGAATGTTGAATTTTTTGACAGGAAGCAAAGCATTTTCAAAGCTAAACTCTATTTTTAAGTTTTCTCTCAAAGAATCTTTTGCGTCAAAAGATTTAGGATATTTAATGTAAAAGCTGAAAAACTTGCTTTCATTTCCTTTTTGTAAGGTATTTTCCAATAATTCTACATCTTCAATTGCTTTAAATTTATCGATCATAAATTGCCTGAATTGTTTTCTTTGTGATTTTGTAAAATGCAAGTCTGTTATTATCCTAAAATCGATATCTTCCGAAAATCTTTTTATGAGTTTGTATGCTTTAGATAAACAGGTTCCGCCGCTAAAAGCAAGCGTGGTATTTTCATATTCAATGCCTGACAATTCTTTTAAGATTTTGACGGTATAATAGTCTTTTTCAACAAAAGATGGTTCTATACCTAAGAGAACAGCTATTTCTCTAAGAATATCCTGATTAATGCGCTCTTCCATAAACAATATAATTTCCGTTAAATCCTATTTTTCGGGTAATTCTTCCTAAAACTTTTATAAGTCTTCCTGTTGGAACCTGCGTTGTTTTTTGGGAATTATATTCGGAAGCGTAGTCATTTTCAATGATTTTTACATTTAATTTCTTTAGCGTTTCAAGTCCGATTTCCCGAAGCGTCTTTTCAGGAATAACTTCACCTGTCAAATTTGAAATCTTGGCTCTGGCATATACTCCTTGCCCGACTTTTATAATAAGTTTTTTAGCTATCAGTTTTTTTAAAGCCCTCATAATTTGATCTTTATCCGATAAATCCTGAAAATCTGAAAGTAAAAAGGCAGATTCTTTTTGTCTTTTAATTCTGTATTGTATTCTTTTTTCCAAAGTTTTACCTATCGGCATAGGACACCTTTACAAATTTACGACATCTATTAATACAATTATACGACATTTAATTATTAAATTCAATTCTTAAAAATCAGTATTTAAAAGAATCTTATCTTGTTTATTAATAAGAACCAAATAGTTATTTTATTATATACGAGAAAGAAATTTTAAAAACGGTAAATTGTGACACAACAACATATATTTTTTTGGATTAATAATTTAATTCACATAGCTAATTTTGGATTTAATCAACCGCAATGCCACATTGACAATGACCTAAAAATACATAAATAAGCTTTGACTAAATGCTAAAACTCTTATAAATAAAAAAGCACCCTGGATTGGATTCGAACCAATGACCCTTCGCTTAGAAGGCGAATGCTCTATCCAACTGAGCTACCAGGGCGTGCTTTATTCTATAAATATCATGGAAAAACTTTAAAATAAATCCTTTTTTGAGTTTATTATTAAAATTCTTTAGAAACCCAGATACTTTTTCGTTTTGTCAGGAAAGGCAGATGTTCCGCCGTAATTTTTTCGCCCGGTACGAGAATTGGAATGCCGGGCGGGCATTCTGCAATAATTTGAGCCGATATTCTTCCGACGCTGTCGCTCGGTGCAACTCTTTCTTTTGCCCCTGCATAGGCTTTTCGCGGAGTGCAGACTATTTCGGGTATATAGAACGGCATATATTTCGTTTTTTCAAGATAGGTTATATCCGAATAATGGGCATTAACGATTGATTTAATACATTCACAGAAATAATCAAGCTCCTCTTCCGTATTGCCGATGTTTGAAAGGGCAAGAACTCCGTTATCGGTTGCGGCTTCAACTTCGATGCGATAATCTATTTCAAGAAGGCTCTCGAGCCTCTTGCCGCTGAGTCCGTCAATCATGATATAAATTTTTGTCGGATCAATATTAACTCCGTCCTCATAAGAGAGGCATTTTACGCCGGGAACGGATTTTAATTGTTCTCTAACCCGCGAAGCGTTCTCAACTGCTTTTTGCAGCTGGTTTATACCTTCTCTGCTTGAAATAAACGCTCTTGCCGCATCTATGCTTGCAAGAAGAATATATGACGGGCTGGTTGATTGGAGCATTCTGAGATTCGACTGAAATTCGTCGGCATTAATCTTGCTGTTTTTGCTCAAATGAACTATCGAGCTCTGCGAAAAACTTCCGCCGGTTTTGTGCATTGAATGAACAACGGCATCCGCCCCGCATTCAAGAGCGGTAACGGGAAGATTGTCATTGAATTTCCAGTGGCAGCCGTGAGCTTCGTCAACAATAAGAGTAACGTCTCTTTCTTTGCAAATTTCCGCAATGGCTTTCACATCGCTAATTACGCCTTCATAAGTAGGATTGGTAATCCAAACCACCCCTGCATCGGGGTTTTCGTCAAGAAGTTCGGCTATGGTTTCGGGCTTAACTTCTCCCCACAAACCCCATTCGTCAAGTCTTTCGGGAATTACCCATATCGGGTTTGAGCCTGTTAAAACAAGTCCGCCGATGATTGAGCGGTGGCAGTTTCTGCCTATGATAACTTTTTTATTTTCTTTTGCAGCTGTTAAAGCCAAAGCCAGATTTCCGACAGTAGAGCCGTTGACCAAAAAATATGATTTTTCAGCTCCGAAAACTTCAGCGGCAAGTTCCTGAGCTTTTGCAACCGGGCCGTCCGCGGGATGAAGAGTGCCGAGATTATCAAACTCGTCAGTAGTGTCGAGATTGATTGCTCTCTGACCTATCAACTTTTTAAATCTTGGTAAAACGCCTTTGCCTTTTGCATGACCCGGAATATGGAGAGGTATTGAGGGATTATTCAAATAATTTTCAAGCGCATCTAAAATAGGGGCTTCAACGTCATCACAATTTGTTAAATCTGTTTCCTGAACCGTTTCAACTATATGCAAATTAGCATAGAGTAGATCTCTGTTTAATCTAACCTTGCCTGAGCAGTCAATATTATCGTCCGGTGGCGCTAGGTGTCCTTGAAAGATTTCGGAAGAAGAGCCCACCCCGCCGTGTGAGATGTGTTTTTCCAACAATATTCTCCTTTACTACTCATATAAGCCATACAAAATCCTTATTTTAACTTCTTTTATTAAACCAAAACTAAAACAATAATTGTTATTTTATTATTATTATTTTACATTTTGCAATACTTTTAATTGATTATTAAATAGTGAATTTATTTTTTAAGTGATAATGTGTCTATCAGGCTTAATATTACTTAATTATTTTTTCTGAGAAAATTGATTTTATTGCCGCTGATTAAAAATCCACGATAAAAGCCTTTGTCCATTTCCTTTCTCAAAAAAACAATAAAGTGACATTTATCCTTTGAAACTGCTAAAATTATTAGCATAAAAAATAAAGAGATTCAGGGTAATTTTATGAAAAAATTAATCGGCATTATTTTTGTATTAACAGGTTTCTTATTGTTTTGCAGCGCTTCTTTTGCTCAAGAAAACGCAATAACTTTGAACAATGAGCAAAACACCGAAATTTCCAAGATAAAAGCATTTGTGGATAATTATACGGCGCTTTCCAATAAGAGACAGCTCGAGAAAATTCGCAAATTATATGCCGCCGGCTATATAAGCGGCGACGGGTTCAAGCTTGACGAAATATTAAATCTTGCAAAGGAAAGCTGGCAGGCATATCCTGATATGACATATTCTTCGGAGATAAAAAACATAAGAGTTATGAACAATTATGCCACCGTTGAAACTTCAGACAAGGCTGTTTCAAACAAAGCCGCAAAATCAGAACTTACAAATGATTTGGGAAGACTTGAAAGTTACTCGGACAATATTATTTATCTGCAAAAATTTGGCGAAAGCTGGAAAATAGTAACGGATAAAATAAATTTCGAAAAAACTCTGATTAAATACGGAGTAGCCAAGAACCTGAATATAACTCTGGAAGCTCCTGAGCAGGTTTCATCGGGCGAGAAATATACGGCAACTCTATATACTGATTTGCCCGAAAATACCTTTTCAGTCGCTTCAATTACGAAAGAACCGGTTTCAATTCCAAGAGTCACACCTGAAGAGATTTTCAGACAAATTTCCAAAAACGGTAATATTTTAGAAAGAATGCTCGAAGCTAACAGCTCCAATTACAACGAAATTATTTGCGCATCAATAGAATATGCCGAATTAAGCATTGATGCGGCGGCAATTTCCAATATAAAACCCACGGGCATTGCTCTTATCCTTCAGCGTGTGAATGTTATCCCCTTAAAAACTTCTCTGCCTTCAGCCAAATCGGTTGATAATTCAGAAGACACAGAACCTCTTGATAATGCCGAAAATTAATTCAAAGAAAATAATATTTTTTATTTGCGCCTCTGCGGTGTTTATAATCGATCAGCTGACAAAGAAGGCTGTGGACACATTTTTGTCATTGGGACGTATTG
>CAZEDP010000057.1:0-9330 GCA_964511035.1 uncultured Gammaproteobacteria bacterium | reverse complement strand
AAGACCGAATGTAATTAAAAAAGATAGTTGGAAACCGATGTTTGTGAGTAACATCGGATTGTAAAAAACCATAAGTGCGCAGACAAAAGCTAAAAGCGTAACAGTATCCGCCTGCCTGTCCAGAAATTTCCCCAGAAGAATAAACTCCAGCATTAAAGCCGCCCTAGTTACCGAAGGAGGCAATCCTGTCAGCAGTGAATAGGCTAAAACTAATATTGCGCCTGTTACAACTGAAAACTTATAATTAAATCTAAGTTTTAAGGCAATAAAAAACCATATTCCGAAAATAAACGCAACATTCATTCCCGATGCGGCAAGAAGATGCATAAGCCCTGATTTTATAAAATCCTGTTTGACCTCGTATGGAGCAGGCACGGCATAATTGCCAAACACTATACCTCCCAGAATTTCCAGTTTAGGGGATTTAATGTATTTTGCATGTTCAAGCATGATTTTTTCTTTAAGCTGATACAAACTTTTTGAAAATTTCCGGTAAGGCGAAGATGATTTACCGATTATTTTATAATCTTTCCACCCCGAAAAAATATTCGTAAAAATCCCCCTGTTGTTAAGGTAGCGCGAATAGTCAAACTGTCCCGGATTTTGCGCCCCGTAGGGTCTTTTGAGATATCCTCGCACTTGAAGAATATCGCCGGTTCGGATTTTATTAAATTTTGCTTTTTTGTCGTAGATATTTAAAAGCGTATAAGATTTGATTTTTCCCCAGTCCTTATCGGACTTGATTTCAGTTACTTTAAAAGCCAGTTTAGCTTTGTGAGCGGAGGTGCTTTCGGAGGCAGATTCAACAACACCTTTCACCGTGACCTCCGCCGGTGCGATTTTGTATAAATAATCCGGCTGCGGCGTTCTGAAACCCGCATAAAATATTGAAAATACAAGAACGGCAACTAAAAGTAACGCAAATTTAACGGAAACAGAATTTTTGTAAACGAAATACAAAAGGGGTAAAATTACTGCCAGCAAAAGATAGGGGGTGTTTAACAAAGCGGCTGTCGAGCCGAGAATGAATGTTAAACAAAGAGTTAGTGTTTGTTGGGTTTTTAACATCGTTTATTACAATCTTTTATCAAAACTTAACAAATACTTGATAAATTTTATTTTACGAATAATATAAACTAAAGTATAGTAAAGACAAACGCAACATCATCCGTAATTTTTATAAAAATGGGGTATAAAGAGAAATAGTTCTATCGTAGGATAAGCAACAAATTAAATAATTAATCTAAACGATGTTGAACTAAAGTTGGAATTGATAAAATATTACCATACTCCTTAGAAGACGACGATACACATATCCCTAATCTAGCTATGCATCCCTATGTCATAGCTATTTTTATTTGTGATGAAAAATGCGGGAAAATGTTTTTGAACTTTGCAGTTCCAAGAATATAATTATGTTTTAGTTTATTGAAACTGCTAAATTCTCATTTTTAGATAAAACAGTAGCTAAATCATTTTTTATTTGTTTAGCTAAAGCATGTGCTAAATTTACAGGTACCGCATTGCCGACCATTTTGTAACCATCAGCAATATTGTCATATAGAAATATAAAGTCATCAGAGAATGTTTGAACTCGTGCGCACTCTCGGACTGATAAACGCCTGTATAAATTTTCTTTACCTTTTACAAATATTCTTTTATCTTTTTCAATAAAAAGCATCTTAGGTGCTTGTGGATGGATTGGAGCGTGTCTACCTCCGGCTTGAATTGTAAATGATTGCTCATTCCAAGCTCTGACCCTGTTTCGAGACATATAAATAGTAGAAAAACCTCCTATCATGTATTCATGATTAGGAACTAAGCAGTTCTTACTGTTTGTATAATTTTTTTCTTTAGCAGGAATAACATTCGATTTTAAATCTCCAATGGCATCTTCTAAAACGTACTTTTTAATAGAACGATTAGGAAACTCAAATTTTAAACCTAAATCACTTCTATATCCAACGAATATTACTCTTTTTCTATCTTGCGGAACATCATAATTTACGGCATTAATCAATCTAAAACTTAAATTATAACCAGATTCTTTAAATAATTTCTTTATATTTGATAAAGCATCGCTATGTCTTTTAGCTAACATCCCCGAAACATTTTCAGCTAAAAAAAACATGGGTTTTTTATATCTTAAAATTCTTATGAATTCATAGAATAATTGTCCTCTATCATCTTCGATTCCTCTTAATGCCCCTGCTTCACTCCAACTTTGGCAAGGTGGACCGCCAATTATCCCTATACAATCTGGAATATCAATTGAAGGAACTGCTCTAATGTCTCTAGTATCTAAAAAAGTATTAGGGAAATTAAATCTAAAAGTATCCCATATAGTTTTATCATACTCATTAGCCCAAATGATATCAAAGCCAGCATTTTCAAAACCTTTATCTAATCCACCAGCACCAGAAAATAAACTTATAATTTTATTATTTTCAGTCATTATAATATTCCATAAATTTACAATCCAATAATTGAGCAGGATTATCAGGATTTTTTATCTTTACATTATTTATTTTTAGGGATTTCAAAGATTCTAAAGCCTCTTTATCTTTTAAATCAAAAGAATTGTACTTGTCAGTTTTCATAAGGCAATACATTTTAAAATCAGAATCTTTATTTTCTTTTATGATATATGAAAATACTTTACAAGGATTTTCTATATGCCACATTCCCCTAATTCGTAAATTAGTTATGCCTAATGGGTCGACTTTTTTTATCCCACCAAGTTCATTTGTTTCAGCTAACTCTATATCAGAAATATTTGCTAATCCACTTGATATTGTATTAGCAATTCTTTGGTATATAGCCCTATTTGCTGCATAACAATCACCATAAACGAACCATAAATACTTTAATCGATTATCATTTACATAGCCTACAGCATAGACTATATCTTTTTCTGTCCATTTTTCACATTTTCTGCAAGCATCTATAATTCTTGTATCATCAAGATAAAGTTTATTTTTAGGATAAGAACTATTTAATGCTAATCCAGAACTTTTACTTTGAATTTTCTTAACTTCAACAGCATCACCACCCCTTAAAATTATATCAGGAGGATTATTTTGATTACCAACATATGAAAAAACTCTATGAATTTTCTCATTACGAAGATTTTCATTTTTCTCACTTATTGTTTCAGCGAAAGCATCTTTGATATATTCTTCAAGAGCATCACCCATATTATTTGCTCTATTGATACCTGAACGAATTGTCTGAATTGATAATTCAGGATTTTCAATGATATGTTTTATTGCCTTTAAAAGATTGCTCATTTTAAACTAATTCCTATTTTAAATGCATAAATCAATTTAATTTTAATAGAAACAGTAACTTTACATAAGAATACCAAGCTTTTTTATTTATTAAAACTTAACACATGAAAAATCAAAGAAATTTGAAACTTACTTCAACTCAACAACACTAACCCCGTTACCGCCTTCGCCCTGTTCACCGGGGCGGTATTTTGCGACGTACGGCGAACCGTTGAGATAATCCCTTACTGCATCTCTCAAAACCCCTGTTCCGTGTCCGTGTATGATATAGACAGTCGGCATGTTGTTCAGGCTTGCTTCGTCAAGGTAAAATTCGAGTTTATTAAGTCCGTCATCGGCTGTCATTCCTCTTAAGTCCAAGGTGTTTGACATATCACGGCGGCTTAACGAAAAATTTCTCCTCGTTTTTATATAGATTTCCTGTTTTTTGGGCTGCTGTTTTGAGCTTTTAGCCAGTTTGTCAGCTTTTACGGATGTTTTAAGGTTACCCATCATTACTTTTACGTTATTGTCTTTATCGGGCAGTGCTGTGATTTCGGCTTCCCTGTTCAAATCTTTTACTATAACAATGTCGCCTATTTTCAAGGATTTTGGATTGATTTCCTCAAATTCCGGTTCAACTGTGTCTTCATCTTTCGACACTTCATCTCTTAAGTTTTCTTCGACCTTGCTGATTTTGCCAAGTGCCCTTCTTGCAACAGTTTCGCTTTTTTGGTTTCTGATTTCTTCAAGTATTTCCTTAATTTCAAGACGGGCTTCCGACAGACGCGTATCAAATTTCTTTTTAAAGATGCCGATTATTTTTTTCTTGTCTTCTTTGACTTTTTCAAGTTTTTCTTCATATTCCGCTTTGAGCTTTTCAACCTCTTCTTTAAAAATTTGAGCGGTTTGGGCGTTTTTGGAAAGCTCCATTTGCTTATTTTGTAGATTTTCGATAATTTCCCCCGTTTTGTCCTGCCTGTGATGAGACAGTTCATTAGCCTGTGAAATTATTTCTTCTTTCAGTCCGAGCTTTTGGGCTATTATTGTCGCATTGCTTTTTCCGGGAAGCCCGAGAAGGAGTTTGTATGTGGGAGACAGCGTTTCCGTATCGAATTCAACGCAGGCATTGTAGTAACCGGTCTTTGAATAAGCAAGAGTTTTAAGCTCGCCCAGATGCGTTGTAACGACGGATACAGCACCGGACTTATGGAAATAATCCAGAATTGCCTCGGCAAGCGCAGAACCTTCCGAGGGGTCTGTGCCGGCTCCTATTTCATCGATGAGAATGAGAGATTTGCCGTCGCATTCATTGACTATTTTCACCGTATTGGCAACGTGCGCCGAAAATGTCGAAAGGCTTTGAATTATGCTCTGGTCGTCTCCAATATCGGCAAATATTTTTTCAAAAGGATAAATATCCGCATTAAATGCCGGTAAGTGCAGACCGGCTTTTGCCATAAGGACAAACAACCCGATTGTTTTTAAGAAAACCGTCTTTCCGCCGGTATTTGAACCTGTGATTATAAGGGTTTGCCAGTCTTTTCCTATCTCAAAATCATTTGCGACAACGTCGGGGACGAGCTTCATAAGTATCGGATGTTTGGCTCCCTTAATAGATATTACTTTCTTTTTATTTAAAGACGGCTCTTCCGCCTTTAAGGATATGGAATATTTTGCCTTTGAAAATATAAAATCAAGCTCTGCAAGTATTTCCAGTGCCGAGAGAATTTCCTGCGCATATTCCTTAACTTTTGCGGACAATCTTGCAAGTATTTTTTGGATTTCGTGATCAATTTCAAGCTGCGTTTCTTTAACGGCGTTATTGAGCTGAACAATTGATTTGGGCTCAATAAAAAGAGTTGAACCGCTGGCAGAGCTGTCATGGACAATGCCTTCGACCTGAGATTTATATTCAACTTTAACAGGGAAAACATACCTGTCATCTCTGATTGTATAAACAGGTTCCTGAAGGTATTTTCCGAACCCTGAAGACTGAAGCAGAGAGTTCAGCTTGTTTTTTAAGTTGGATTGTTTGTCGCGAAGAGCAATTTTAAGGGTTTTTAACTCAACGCTGGCATTGTCGAGCATGTTTCCCAAATCGTCAAACTTGCTTAAAATATCTTCTTCAAGCTCTTTGTTTTCAAACAGGTTTTCAGAAATTTGAAAAATAAGCTCAATATTTTCTTTATACCTTGCAAAAAAACTTTTAAGCCTTCTTGAAGCGGCAATTGTGTTTGCAGTTTCAATAAGCTCATTATTTGACAAAGTTTTGCCGATTTTTGACAGCTCGATATATTCTTCTATTGAAGAAATGCCTCCGAATGAAGGATATAAAGCCCTGTCCAGAAGAAACTTTGCCTCGGATGTCAGTTTTATTTCGGTTTGGATTCTGTCAAAATCGGAAAAAATTTCGGCATTAAGACACCTGTCCTTGCCCATATTGGTCGAAGCAAAATTTGCGAGAGCTTTTAAAACCTCTTCCCACTCAAGCGCTTTTAAAGTTTTTTCAGATAAAGCCAAAATAGTAACTAATTCTATTAATTAATTACTATTTTACTTCAACTTTTGTCTTAATGCTGATTTGTTATTCATCAGAACATTCAATAGGAGGTTCTTTCGGTCTTTTATCTTCTGTGCCGGTAGGTTTTGGTTCATTTTTTATTTTGCACATGGTTCCTTCACAGCACTCATCATTGCCAAATTTTACATTATTAGCAGTCCTTTGACATTTGAAATAAGAATTTACCGGAACAATTTTCATAATATTTCCTTTATCTACTAATATGAATTTATTTATTCAAAGGTCTTTTGCCTGTAATTTTGTCTTTTAAAACAGAATAAGCCTCTCTGTAAGGTTCAAGGACTTTCTGGGCATAGGTTTTAGCTGAATTTTTTATCTGCGAACCTGAAGTCGGATTTACTAGTGCCATTATTATTGCATATACTGCTGTTACGGAAGCTACGCTTGCGGTAAATTTCAATTTTGTTGCGAAGCCGGTAGGTTTTGTAATTTTTAGCAATTCTGATGCCTTCATTAAGAACGGAATTGTAATAGCCGGCAAAACAAACTGTCCGACATAAACACTCGGCTCGTAGCTTTTAGGTTCAAAAGACCCGATTTTTTCTGTTATTTTAGCCTTCTTCTCTTCAGCTCTGAATCTTATATCAGCTGTATTCTGTGCATCAAAATTTATTTTCATCTCTTCGTTGACCTCAATTTTTGCTTTTATTACCTGTCTAATTTAAGTCTAAACACAAGAAAAATTGATAGCCTGACTTTCTGATTTTTACAAAACTTTAAAAAACATTTTCTTTAAGCAATTTTAAATTACATTTTGTTTTTATATAAATAACGAGGTTATATATGTGTGAGTTTTTTTAGAAAGGAGATTTAACATGCCCAGAGGTGGAGGTCGTATTAGTTTTAGCGGTGGCGGCGGCGGACTTGGTAAAGGTCTTAGCGGACTTGGCAAAGCATTAAGCGGCATAAAAATGCCGAAACTTAATTTAGGAAAAATCGGAGAATCTTTTTCGGAAATATTTTCTAAAAAAAGCTCGTCGTCATCCAAATCATCGGATACAAGACCGTCATTTTATCCTTTTTATATTTGGGGACACCATGACAATGATGATGGCAGTATATTTAACTTTGGAAACGAAAACGAGAATGATGAAAACGAAACAAGTTGGTATGATTCATTTAAAAATGGCATTCTTGATATAGTGTCTTAATTTAAAAGTGTTCAATAAAGAAACAACCTGCCGAAGGCAGGTTGTTTCTTTATAAATTAGCTTATACCGCGCAGCGTCCTATAATGCTCTCGGCAATATTTGTAGGTACGGGCTCATATTTGGAGAACTCCATACTGAAAGTTCCTCTGCCCTGTGTTTTACTTCTTATATCGGTCGCATATCCGAACATTTCCGAAAGAGGCACAAGCGCCGTGACTTTTTGGATATTTGTTCCTTCAATTGAATCCATGCCTTCTACTCTGCCGCGTCTGCCTGAGAGGTCGCCGATAACATCGCCGAGATATTCGTCGGGGACTTCTATTTCAACGTGCATAACCGGCTCAAGGAGGATAGGAGCGGCTTTTTTAACACCTTCTTTAATGGCAATGCTGGCAGCAACTTTGAACGCCATTTCACTGCTGTCCACTTCGTGGTAGCTTCCGTCGTATAAAATTGCCTTAATGTCGATTGCTTCATAGCCGGCGATGACACCGCCGAGAAGGGCATCTTCAATGCCTTTTTGAATTGCGGGAATGTATTCTCTGGGAACTGTTCCGCCGACGATTTTATTTTCGAATTCAAACCCTCCGCCTTTGCCGAGCGGTTCGATTTTAATTTTAACGTGTCCGTACTGACCGCGTCCGCCTGACTGCCTGATGAATTTGCCTTCCTGATCGACGGATTTGGTAATTGTTTCTCTGTATGCAACCTGCGGTTTACCCACATTGGCACCGACTTTGAACTCTCTTAAGAGTCTGTCAACAATTATTTCAAGGTGAAGTTCACCCATACCGGCAATAATAGTTTGTCCGGTTTCCTGATCTACTTTGACTCGGAAAGTCGGATCTTCTTCAGCGAGCTTATTAAGGGAGGTTGCCAGCTTGTCCTGGTCTCCTTTGGTTTTTGGCTCAATTGCAACCGAAATAACAGGCTCGGGGAAAGTCATAGATTCGAAGATAATTGGATTACCTTCACTGCAAAGTGTTTCACCGGTAGTTGTATTTTTAAGTCCGACACAGGCAACCAAATCACCTGCATAGACTTCTTCGACATCGGTTCTTGCATCAGCCTGCATTTGAACTATACGGCTTATTCTTTCTTTTTTGCCTGAATTTGCATTGAGGATATAGCTTCCGGCTTTAAGCGTTCCGCTGTATACTCTTATAAAGGTTAATTTGCCTACATACGGGTCCGTCATGATTTTGAACGCAAGAGCAGAGAAAGGCTCATTATCGTCTGACTTTCTGAAATCTTCAATTCCGTCCGGCGTTTGTCCTTTTACAGGCGGAACATCGATAGGCGAAGGCAGATAATCGACGATTGCATCAAGCATCAATTGTACGCCTTTGTTTTTAAACGCCGATCCGCAGGTTACCGGTATAATTTTATTGCTTATTGTTGCTTTTCTAAGACCGGCTTTGATTTCTTCTTCGGAAAGCTCAGTTCCTTCGAGATATTTCATCATAAGCTCGTCATCGTGTTCAGAGATTGCTTCAATAAGTTTTTCTCTGTATTCTGCGCAAATTTCCGTCATATCTTCCGGGATTTCGGTTTCCTGAATATCGGTTCCAAGGTCATTTGTGTAGATATAAGCCTTTTGAGAGATTAAATCAACAATGCCTTTGAAGTTTTCTTCCGAACCAATGGGAATCTGTATCGGATAAGCATTTCCCTGAAGTCTTGTTCGAACTTGCTCGGCAACCCTTAAGAAATTGGCTCCAATCCTGTCCATTTTGTTAACAAAAACAATTCTTGGAACTTCGTATCTGTTGGATTGTCTCCAAACAGTTTCTGACTGTGACTGAACGCCGCCGACCGCGCAGAAAACTGCTACCACGCCGTCAAGAACACGAAGTGATCTTTCAACTTCCATTGTAAAGTCCACGTGCCCCGGTGTGTCGATAATGTTTACCTGATGGTTTTTCCAGTAGCTTGTAACTGCGGCTGAGGTTATTGTAATACCTCTTTCGCGTTCCTGTTCCATAAAATCGGTAACCGAAGTACCTTCATGCACTTCGCCCATTTTATGGCTAAAACCCGTGTAATATAGCACCCGCTCTGTGGTAGTTGTCTTACCTGCATCTATATGAGCGGCTATACCGATATTTCGGATTAATTCTAGTTCATATTTTCTTGCCACGACATATTCCTTTGTAGTTTTTTACCTCATAATCTATAAAAACAAAGTCAAATTTAAATTGCCTTGATGTATGTAAAAAATTGTAAACCAAACTTTCCAACTTATTTAATACTGTATAAACAGTAACCGTAAAAAGTTCGGCTTTTAAAATGGTTTTAAGTTTTTTTTGAAGTTTGTTTTCTGCTT
>CAZEDP010000056.1:0-9336 GCA_964511035.1 uncultured Gammaproteobacteria bacterium | reverse complement strand
CAGGATTGTAAACATACTACTACTACTAAATAAATATCTTTCTTTTCTATATATAATAGAAAGAAATAAGATTTAAACAGAGAGGTAGTAAGAATGCAATTTACAATAGACAAAAAGGATTTCACCGAAGCCGTTAATAATGTAATTAAAGCGGTTTCACCTAAATCGATTCAACCTGTATTATCTAATATTTTAATTGAAACTGTTAATAAGAATAATTTACGTTTGTTTGCTACTGATCTTGATTTATCTATTGAAACAACAGTAGAGGCTGTTATAAAGAAGGATGGCGTAATAACACTACCTGCACGGAAATTGGCTGAAATACTTTCTAAATTACCTGAAAAACCAGTTACGGTTAAAATAAGCCCCGAGACAAACACAGCTGAAATAACATGTGAAAAATCTAAATATGAACTTATCGGCATCAATGCAGCCGAATTTCCAAAGATAAATCTACCCGAAACAGATTCAGCTAATGCTTTAAATTTAAATCAATTTCTAAAAGGTATTCGCCAAACAGCTTTTGCGACTGCTTCCTATGATTCAAATAATGTATTGGGCGGTATTTATCTTAGTTTGGCTGAGACTTTAGAAATGGCATCAACGGACGGTAACAGGTTAACTCGTTCAATAACGAAACTGTCATCTGCAACCGCTAAGCCCTATTCAGCTATAATACCGGCGAGAACTTTAAATGAATTCTCTAAATTGGCCTATGGCTGTACCGATGAGATCGTTATGATTCAAATACAGGATAGTCAGATTAAACTTAAACTTAAAGATCGGTTTATTGTATCGCGTTTAATTGAAGGGCAATTTCCCAAGTATAATCAGTTAATCCCTTCTAATTACGAGATAAAAGCGGTTATAAACAAAGATGTTTTTTTGAATACAGTCGAAAAAGCATCCGTAATGGTTAGTGATAAAAATAATATAGTTAAACTTTTATTTAAGAAAAACACCCTTTCGATAGAAGCAGATAATCCCTTATACGGTGATTATTTTGACACTATTGAAGTCGATTTTTCTAACGATGAGCTTAAAATAGCTTTTAATAATAAATATCTTATGGATGCTTTGAAAGCAATTGAAAGCGACAATTTAATTATGGAAATGGCCGGACCTTTAGCCGCCGCAATATTTAAACCTGATACAGATGACAATTATATTTGCCTTATAATGCCTGTACAAATAAAATAAAATGTTTTTAAACACGATTGAATTAGTTAATTTCAGAAATTACGAGTTTTGTAAGCTTACTTTTAACGACTCCATGACTTTGCTAACCGGTAAAAATGCACAGGGTAAAAGTAATCTTATTGAAGCTGTCTATTTTCTATCCACCCTTAAATCCAAACGCTGTTCAAATGATTTTGAATTAATTCAAAAAAATAAAACAGAAGCCTTTATTAAGGCTTCTGTACTAAAAGACGGCTTTGAAGCAGACTTGGATATAACCTTAAAAACGGAAGGAAAAAAACTCTTAAAAATTAATCAGCAAAAAAAGACACGAGCAGCTCAGTTTATAAGTTATTTAAAAACTGTCAGTTTCACCTATGAAGATCTTCTTTTATTGAGAGGTTCACCTCAAGACAGACGCATTTGGTTGGATGATGCTATAAGTCAGCTTTATCCTTCTTATAAGGAACGTTTGGCTAAATTTAACAAAATTAAACTGCAGCGTAATAATTTACTTAACTCCTTTAAAGGAAATACGACCGTTTCAAAAACACAAACAGAACTTCTGGATGCATGGAATCAGCAATTGGTTATTACAGGCAGTAATATTTTAAGTCTAAGATTAAAATATTTAACCGAAATTCAACCCTTAGCCGCTTCTTTTCAAAATAATTTAACTTCAAATACGGAAAATCTTAGTTTAACTTATAAATCAACAGTTATGGATATGTTTAAACCATTGCAAAATAATATACCGTCACCAGAAGAAATAGCTGCAAAATATACTGAAGTTTTAGCTGAAAATAGTTCATCTGAAATTATAAGAGGCCAAACACTAATAGGACCTCATAGGGATGATATTATATTTTTTATAAATGATTTTGAGGCAGTTAAATATGCTTCTCAAGGACAACAAAGGTCAATTGTGCTTTCGTTGAAACTTGCTGAATTAGATTTTATAACGCACGTTACAAATGAAATTCCTATATTGTTACTTGATGATGTTATGGCTGAATTAGACAAACATAGGCAAAACTATATCCTGAAATCTGTAGATAAAGCTGTTCAAACAATTATAACTGCCGCGGAGATAACTTCTTTTGAGACTGACTTTCTGAAAAAAACAGCTGTTTATACAATAGATGCTGGTAAAATATATACATAAAACAGAGGAAACATGCTTGGACATAAACAGAAGTAAAAATATTTATCCTGAAAAGATTGATACGATTATTTCTAAGTTGTTAAATAAGCCTGCATTAACGCATAATTTAAAAGAAATAAGCTTAAAAAATTTGTGGGCTGAAATAATTGATAAAAAGTTTAAAGATTGTACTCAGTTATTTTCAGTAATAAAAAGAAACAACAATGAAGACATTGCGCTGGTGGGATGCACTTCCTCTGTTGTAGTTCAGGAATTAACTTTGTACAAACAGAAACTTCTCAATAAATTAAAACAAACAGGAGGTAATTTAGGCTTTAATATAACAGATGTTATATTAAATACGAAATATTATATTCAAAAGGTACCTGCTAAAGATATTACTACATCTAAAATAATGCATTTTTTTGATAAAAAACCAACCGTTGAAGAACTGGCAGATATTAATATTCCCGAATCTTTAAATATATTATTCAATGAAGCCGTTGCAGATATTTCAGGTGATTTTGATAAAAATAAAATACTTGAATTAATAGCCCTAGACATAAAAATGCAAATCTGGAAGAAAAACAAAGGTTTCCCCTGTTGTGAAAGATGTTCAATACCTGTAGATTTTTATATAGAAAACGAACCTGTTTTGTGTCCTGCCTGTAAATACAAACCTTAACAGCCTTTATTCAGCTTCTTCATTTTCTACAATATCGTCTTCGTGGTAAATTCCGCCGCCGCAGATTATTTCTATAACTCTTAATAAAAACTGTTTCGGTGCGTCTATTTGATTAACCTGAAATTCTTTATTTCCGAGATGTTTTACTTTCATAATAGCGGGTGCTGTTGTATCAGCAGGTACATAAAGAGAAGCTATTTCACATTGCAATATGTCGGGATACTCCTGATCTTGTATATCAAGAGCCGCATCCTGAAAATCACCGTTTAAAGCCAATATTCTGCCCGTGAACAAAGGTTCGCCGTCTTCTCTGTATAAAGCCTGCGGCTTTGTATTTCCTCTTGTTGTAAAGCTTATGCAGTGCCATAGAATATTCAAAATACCGACAGATTTATCTGCATCTGTTTCGCTAAATATTTGTGTTTTTGAAACCCCTCTTAAGTCAAAAGCCTTTTGTAAATGTTCGGTAATTTCTTCCATATCTTCAAGGATTCTTTTAAACATTCTTGAAGTGTTTGAAGAAGCCTGTAAATGTTCCTTGTACTGTTTAAACATATGACTTGCAACAATATTTATTCTTTCTTTTATTGCAGAAGGTCTCTCAGTCGTTAGAGTATCTTTTGATTTATTTTTCATTTTTGCTTTTTTCCTGTTCCTATTTAATTTTAGCTGTTAATAATCAAAAGTGAAGAATGTATCATTTTTAAATCTGTAAATGTTTTTCTCATTTAAACAGAGGATGAGAAGGTGTTTTACATATTGTAATTTGAATATAGCTGTAAAAGCAGTTTTAGTTCTTTGTTTTCTTGGGTGAGACGAGTTACACGAAAAAAGTGAGTTTGGCGGTATGGAGATTAGTGGAATTGACCTTACACTAAGGCGTATTAATCAAATAGAAGCAAATTTTGCCGTGCTTACAGGACAAAAGACTGAGAACGGCAATTTTGAGAATGTTTTACGCAGCAAGCTAAATTCAACATCAACAGATCTGCCGAGTGAACTCTTTATAACTCCTTTTAACCAAAATTCAAGCGTTTCAAGAACTGAGACAGATTTATTAGTTAAAAAATACTCTCAACAAAACAATATTGATGAAAATCTTGTCAAAGCCGTTATAAAAGCCGAATCCGGCTATAATCCAAACGCTGTTTCTCCTGCCGGAGCTCAGGGCTTAATGCAGTTAATGCCTTCCACTGCAAAAGGGCTTGGTGTCAATAATCCGTTAGATCCCGAACAAAATATTGCAGGAGGCGTTAAGTATTTGAAAGGGCTTTTGAACAGGTTTGAAGGAAAGCTTGATTTGGCACTTGCGGCTTATAATGCAGGACCGAATGCCGTTAAAAAATACGGTGGGATACCGCCTTACAACGAAACTCAGAACTATGTTAAACGTGTGCTTGAATATCATAAAGATTTTGCAGGTTATTAGTAAACCGTAATTTAAGGACATTTAAGGGGAGAAAAAATGGTAAGAGCAATAGATGCAGCAGCTTCAGGAATGATAAGCCAGATGAATCTTAATGATATTCTTGCCAATAATCTTGCCAATATTAATACCCCCGGCTTTAAGCAAACAATGGCTGCTTTTAAAGACATCAAAGAAGCTTCTGTTAATGAAATAACCCCATCTAAAGGATATGAAACAGACAAAAAAATAGGAACAGTTAGTCTGGGCAGCATGTTGGATTCTACATGGATAGACTTTAGACAGGGCGGAATGAAAACAACCGGCAATAAACTTGATTTAGCTGTTAACGGAAGAGGATTTTTCACAGTTCAAACACCGGACGGACTTGCATATACTCGCAACGGTTCATTTACCGTCAACAGCAAAGGTTCTATAACAACCACTGACGGGCATCTTCTTATGGGGGAAAGAGGACCGTTAATAATTGATATACAAAACGCGCAAGTTAATAATATTACTGTAAATTCCAACGGAGAAATACTACATGACGGACAATCAGTCGGGAAAATCAAGATTTCTGATTTTAAAGACCTTCAATCTCTTCAGGCATTCGGAAACTCTTTGTACAAACCTTTAAACAACCAACCTGCAATTAATGCTGAAAACTTTGAAATTAAACAAGGGGCGTTGGAATCATCCAACGCTAACGTGGTTGAAACAATGGTTAATTCTATTCAGGGACAAAGAACGTACGATGCGCTGGCAAAAGTTGTTGAGACAACAAGCAGAAGCTTAAGCAAATCGATTAATGAGGTAGGAAGAATTAAAAGGTAATTAATAAAAACCGCGGGAGGATAAAATGTTAAGGGCATTAACTACGGCAGCAACGGGAATGATTGCTCAACAAGATAACATAGACATAATTTCAAACAATTTGGCTAACGTTAATACGACCGGCTACAAAAAAGTCAGGGCTGAATTTCAGGACCTCTTAAGCCAGACAATTGAAGCTCCCGGCGCGGAGGGTTCTCAAGGAACAAACCAGCCCGTTGGAATTCAGATAGGACTTGGCACTAAAACAGCAGGAACACAAAGGGTATTTACGGAAGGCACCTTGAAATCCACCGGCAATAAACTCGATATTGCAATAGAAGGAGAAGGTTTTCTACAAGTCCAGCTTGATGACGGCAATACGGCCTATACAAGAGATGGCGGTTTAAAACTTGATGCCAGCGGACAAATGACCACAACTGACGGATATGTTATTCAGCCTCAAATTACCGTACCTCAAACAGCAACAGAAATATCCATTACAGCCGACGGTAAAGTATCAGTGAAATCCGGCAACGAATCGACTTTTACTGAGGTCGGAACATTACAGGTTGTTAAATTTGCAAATCCTGCCGGTTTATTGGCAATAGGCAAAAACCTTTTCACTGAAACAGCAGGCTCAGGTTCTGCCACACAAGGTACACCCGGACAAGACGGTTTTGGCACAATTCAGCAAGGTTTTCTTGAAGGTTCAAACGTACAGGTCGTTGAAGAGCTTATCAACCTAATTCAGGCGGAAAGAGCCTTTGAAGCAAATTCCAAGTTAATTAAATCAGCAGAAAATATGATAACAACAGCAACCAGAATGGCATAACAAATGAAAAAACTCATTAATTTTATATTAATAACAATTGTTATAATCGGCTTTTCCTCGATTAAAGCCGATAGTGCTGTTTTAACTTTTCAATATTTGTCCGAGAAAATTAAAAAAGATATTCTTGAACAATTAAGTTCTTCCGTAAAAGGACAGCCGGTAATTGAAATTAATGAAACACAACACAAAACAATAGAAGTACCGGACGGAAACGTTAAAATTAATACATCATATAATGATAACTACTTCAGCTCCCATTCAATGGTAAAAGCTGACATTGTTGTTGACGGAGTCAAAGAAAGAACACTGATACTCCCTGTAAATATTAAAATTTACGACAATGTTTGGGTAGTTACAGAACATATTGACAGGGGTAAAGCTTTTTCAGGTTCAAATGTAACTGTTGAAAAAAGAGATATAAGCTCTTACGTGAGATATGCCTTACGTTCAAATACCGATATTGAAGGAATGTTAGCCCGAAAGACTTTTAAACCCGGAGATATTATTGACAACAGATATGTCGAAAATGCGCCTGCCGTTAAAAAAGAAAGCCCTGTTTCCGTTGTATTTAAATCTGATTTTGTAATGGTGACAATGTCTGCAGAAGCAATGGACAACGGTAACATAGGCGATTTTATAAAAGTAAAAAATACCAGATACAAAAAAATATACATCGGTCGGGTCATAAGTCCGAATACTGTGCTTGTGGATATTTAAAAAGAGCGGGGACATACAAAAATGAAACATAAATTGTACAAAATTATTTTAATCGGTATATTAACAGCGGGAATTATGCCATGTTATGCCGAGTCTCTTTTTAAAGCAGGAATTTCGCAAAATACTTATCCGCAGCCGCGCTCTCTGTTTGGAAGCGTCAGAGCAAAGAATATAGGGGACTTTGTAACAATTGTTATAGAGCAAGACATGTCTACCTCTGATGAAGTGAAACTAGATGTTAAAAAAAGCACCACTACTGATGATCAGTTTACCGGAATATTTAACAGAATTCTGCCCGGCAAAATCCTGCCTAATATGAGCGATTTTGGCGGCGGGACAAAAGTTGCCAGTCAGGCAAAATTGGAAAGAAAGTCAAAGTTTGGTGATACGGTAACTGCACAGGTTATACAGGTTTTGCCTAACGGAAATCTTCTGGTACAAGCCAAGAAGACAGCAATTAACAGTAATGAAAAAGTGGAAATAGTTTTAAGTGGGCTAATAGACCCCAGACTGCTTGATAATAAAGGTCAAATCAGTTCAAAACTGGTTGCAAACCTTCAAGTAGCCGTTGTTGGAAATGGAACTGTTTCTATGTCTGATTCTGAAGGCACTATAAATAAGTTATTAAGGTATCTTTTCTAGGGGGATATATGAAAAAAGAATACTGTCTAATATTAACATTGATAACAACTCTGATTTTCGGGTGCTTCCCGCAGGCTTGTTTTGCCGGAAAAGTCAGATTAAAAGATATTACTCACATTGAAGGAGTAAGAGATAATCAAATAGTCGGATATGGCGTAGTAGTCGGTTTGCCGGGCACGGGAGACAACAGTAAATCTACTCAAATGACAAATCAGGCAATGCTGGCAAATCTCGGAACTGTTATTAATAACAGCAACGACATTAAAAAGGGCAATACTGCGGCAGTTATTATTACTGCAACACTTCCTCCTTTTGCAAAGAACGGTGACAGAATTGACGTTATAGTATCTTCTCTGGCAGATGCCAAGAGTCTTGAGGGTGGAGTGTTAATCCAAACACAACTGATGGCACCTAACGGAGAAGTGGTCGCTATTGCACAGGGTCCTATCAGTACGGGAGGAACAGATGTTTCGTCCGCAGGTAGCAGGGTTAAAACGAGTATTGTAACTTCGGGAAGAATACCCGGCGGCGCGATTATTGAAAAGGATATGAACACTGAAATAGGAGGAGATTCCAGTATTAACCTAATACTAAATCAACCGGATTTTACGATGTCGGCTAGAGTTTCACAGGTTGTAAACGAGAATCTTGCTTCTGCTAAGGCTGTTGATGGAAGTACTATACAGATACAAATTCCTTCAAGATATATTGATGACCGTATAAGCTTTGTGTCATTACTTGAAAACCTTACGGTGCAAAGCGGTGACGCAATAGCTAAAGTTGTAATTAATGAAAGAACCGGAACCATTGTTATAGGAAATGATGTTAAACTCCTTCCTGCCGCTGTTGCACACGGTAACCTCAGTGTTACCATAACAACAAAGAACGAAGTATCCCAGCCGAATTCTTTTGGTGCAGGAACAACTCAAAGCTTTCAAAACAGTGATATTAAAGTTGAAAAACAAAAAGGCAAATTTATTCATTTACCTGCAAATGCCAATTTAAATGAGCTTGTCAGATCTCTCAATCTTATCGGAGTAACACCATATGATCTTATTTCAATACTTCAGGCGTTAAAAGCCTCAGGCAGTCTTCAAGCTGAACTTGAAATTATATAGAGGAGCAATAATGATAAATCCCGCAAATAACAATATTATGATGTTTAACCTGCAAAGCAGGAATATTGACAGCCTGAGCGCAAGCCAGCAAATTAAAACTCAAAAGGAAGAGGAATTAAAAAAAGCTGCAAGTGACTTTGAATCAGTCTTTATAAGGCAATTTCTGGATTTAATGGATACAACTGTTACTAAATCTGATTTTATGCGTGGAGGACAGGGGGAAGAGATATTTAAATCAATGCTGAATGATCAAATAGCTCAAAATATTGCTTCAGACCCCTCAACTTCTTTCGGGTTGGCAAAACAGGTATATGAACAAATGAAAGAAAGACTATAAGGGATAGTAAGGAGATAATAAATGATAAACAGTATTAATGATGTCAATACGCTTCAGATTACGAATGCGATAAATGCATTCAAAAATACTGTTAGACCAATAATAAAAGAGGAGTTTCAAGAAGAAAATTCAGCTCTCGACAGCTCTATCGATATACAAGCCGGAAAGCAAAGGAAAGAGGATTTTTCTAACATAGGATTGTTAAAAACAGAAACGCGTATGACAGCACAAACACAAAACTATATATTTGAATTAGAAAACAAGACCAAAGATGAGGAATATCAGAAGAGTAATGAATGCAAAATTGTTAGACCAAAAGGTATTATATTGTTTGGTTTTTTATGTAGTTCTTCTTGATTCATTAATAATCACCTTTGTGTATCTGTTTAAACGCAGAATTCCTTTCTTGTAAGTTTAGAAGTCGCAGTTGTCTGGGTCGCTTCCTTCTGAACAGTAAT
>CAZEDP010000055.1:0-9337 GCA_964511035.1 uncultured Gammaproteobacteria bacterium | reverse complement strand
TCGGTAACAAAGAGAAAATGGTAATAAGGATTCTAAGACCCGATGTTCAGGTAAATGCCGCTGAGAGAAAGATAGAACTGAAAGGCGCGGCCAAGGAAGATATTGAAAAAATTAGCCTTATGACACAAACACCCAACGGAATTATTTTGACAACAGGCCCCACAGGAAGCGGTAAAACTACTACCCTGTATTCAATTCTTAATAAAGCAAATAATGATTTTGTAAACATAACTACTATCGAAGATCCCGTCGAAATGAAAATAAACGGCATTAATCAGGTGCAGGTTAATCCCAAAGCCGAGGTTACTTTTGAAAGCTGTTTGAGAGCTATTTTAAGGCAGGACCCCGATATAATTATGATTGGTGAGATAAGAGATTTTGAAACATTAAAAGCTGCCGTTCATGCTGCTTTGACAGGTCACCTTGTATTAAGTACCATACACACAAACAGTGCTGCTTCAACTATTTCAAGAATGGTAGATATGGGTATAGACAGGTATTTAATAGCATCGACATTAACAGGTATAATATCTCAAAGATTGATCCGTCGGTTATGTCCAATATGCAGGGAAAAATATGAACCGTCCGACGAAGAATTAAAACTTATTGTCCCGAACAAAGAAGAATATGAATTGTTTAAAGGCGGCAAAATATACAGACCAAAAGGCTGCAGGAGCTGTGATGAAACCGGATACATGGGCAGAATCGGCATTTATGAAATACTGCCGGTTACAAGAGAAATTAAAAAAATGATTAATCAGGGGGCTATGGATTTAGAGATTGAAGAAGCTGCAGTCTCTTGCGGAATGAAATTGCTTAATAATGCGGGTCTGGATAATATCCTCGAAGGACAAACCTGTATTGATGAATATTTAAGGGTTCTTGGGGCTACAAATTACCAGTAAAATGAGAGGGAAATATGTCTGTATTCTCTTATACAGCATTAAATTCTAAAAAAAATAAGGTCAACGGAAAAATAGAAGCTTCTTCTATAAGAGAAGTTCGGGAAAATCTCAGGTTATTGGAACTTGTTCCGCTGAAAATTGAAGAAATTATAACCGAAAAACCACTTACTGAAAAAAAAGCTAAAAAACCAATTAAAAAGGAAAATTCCAAGCCTGCAAAAATTTCAAGATATGCAAAAATCACGCTAAGAGAAAAAATTGATTTTGTAAACACTTTATCAATACTTATAAAAACCGGCATACCTCTTATAGAAGCTCTGCTGTTTATCGAATTGAATTCAAGCGGCAAAAACGTTCCGAGAATTGCAGGTGACTTAAAAAAATTGATACTCGGCGGTTCAAATTTAAGCGATGCTATGGCAAAATTTCCTAAAATTTTCGATCATATTTTTCTGGGGCTGGTCAGAGCAGGTGAGGAAACCGGTGAATTAGACGTAACACTGAAAAGAATTATGCATATACTCTCTAAGCAAAACAGACTTAGAGGTAAAATAATCTCTCTGTCAATATACCCATGTATAGTTATTTTTCTGGCATTAGTCGTAACAACAGTCATGCTGACGTTTGTATTTCCTGCATTCAAGGAAATGTACGACCAAATGGGGGGTACTCTGCCTCTAATTACGCAGGTTTTTATGTCTATCGGCACTTTCCTCAGAAAACATCTTTTTGTTATTCCTGTGGGTTTTGGACTGTTTTTTTATACTATATTTTTAATAGTAAAGCATCCCATTGCAAAAAAAATATTTGATGAAGTGTCCCTGGTTATTCCTCTGGTAAAAGTCTTTGCCTTATATGCCGCTCTTTCTAATTTTGTGAGCGTATTAAAAGTTTGTTTTGATGCAGGTATACCGGTTTTAGACAGTATAATGCTATCTAACAGGACGATAAACAACTATCTTTTAAAGTACAAATTAAATAAAGCCGCTTCAAGAATACAACAAGGGCAGTCTTTGTCTGCATCTCTGAAACAGACAGGGGTTTTTCCCAGTATTATTATGTGTATGATTTCAACAGGAGAAGAATCAGGTAAACTCGGCGAAACTTTAGGCCATTCTGAAGTTTATATAGACGAACAGTTGGACAAAGTAATTGACATACTCAGCAGGCTTGTCGAGCCTCTACTTGTAGTCGTAATTGGCGGATTAGTCATGGCTTTGGCATTAGCTCTTTATTTGCCGTTATTTAAAGCATATTCAAATATAGGTTAACGGAGGAAATATCTTGGAAAATAAAAGACAAATAATTATTGACGAAACAAAAGGTTTTTGGTCTGAAAAAGTTTATATTCTTACTAACGACTTGGAAATAAAAGGGCTGGTTTTCATGCCTAAAACAGGCAGAAAAAACCGAATGCTCAGTGATATACTAAACAGTCAGCGTAAATTCGTAGCGGTTAAAAATGCTGAGGTCACTTACAAAAATTACAGCAACCGGAAAGAATATCACGACTTTATTCAGTTGAATTTAAGCTCAATAATAATTTTATGTCCTCATTATGAATAGTGAGTTTGATTAAAACACTTAGGATACGAAAAAAGCTGATTTTTCCAAAAAATCAGACTTCTTTCGTAATCTCTTTTAACTATTTAGCAGTATTTCAATTAAAGTGAACAGTTTTTATTGACTATATCAGCTTCCAGAGATTCACACATTACTTTATTGTTGTATGACTCGGGCATGATTTCGCTAAAGTTGCCGTCTCTGTATACATCAATAGTTTTTTCAAGTTCTTTATCGGCATTTTCATTTGCCCAGTCAAGAAGAGCCTGTTTATTGTCGATATTTGTCTGATATTCGGTTGAATAGTCATACACAATGCCCTTTGTTAAACCGTCAAAATGCATACCTGCGTCACCTTGAGTGTAAGTATAGTCAGTAGCATTAATAGTCTCTTTACCGTTAACAAAAGCCTTTATATTATTGCCTTCTACAACAACTTGATAGTCATTCTTACTGTAAATATCAACATTACTTGGTAATGCCTGAGTTTGAATTGCCTCTTTAACTCCGTCAGTCCATTTATACAGTATGAGGTTATTTGTTCCGCCGTTAGTGGCTTGTGTATCATCTATCTCAATTGAATAACCGTTAACGTCGGTATCAATTTTCTCTGCTCTGAAGAATACCCCTGCACTGCCAGAGCCGCCTGTTTTATCAAGCTGAATGCTCGTATTTAAAGTAAAATCATAAGCTCCCTGCATTTTTTCGGTAAAAGTAAATCTCCTGTCGTCTTTGACCATATTTGTAGGAGGTATTATCATTGCCGGAAGTGCATCGATTTGAGCCTGAAGCTTGGTTTGAGAACTCTGCAAAGAGCTTATTTGCTGTTGAAGCTGGGATATTTGACTTTGCAAAGCCGCTTTTTGTTGTTGAGTAAGCGAAGCCTGCTGTGCCAATTGATTCTGCAGATAAGTAATCTGCTGCTGATTGCTGTTCATCTGAGCTTTCACATCATTCACCTGATTTTGCAGACTTGCAACCAAAGCTGTGTTAACTGTGGTAGTTTTTTTGTTCTGTTCAGCAGTAAGAGCGCTTTTAGCTGAAGAAAGCTGAGAATTTACACTCGATAACTGCGCTTTTGCAGCATTTAACGCTGCAACATCTGCAGGGTTAGGGCTCCCGCCAGTCCCGCCAGAACCAACCATTGGCGGTTTGCTCATTGTATCCGGATTATATTTATACTGTGGCTGCATCATCAAAGCAGAACAAGCAGATCCAGTAGCACAAGGAACTTTTACTGTTGAACCGTCTTTATAATATAAAGTAATTGCGTAGCTAGTTCCTGAAGCTGCATTTACTTTACTTTGCAGTGAGTTAACCTGATTTTGTAAAGTTGTTTGCTGCTGTGTCAGACTGTTAACCTGACTCTGCAGTGAAGCGATTTTTGCAGGATCACCCGCAGGAGTTGATGTACCTCTTTGAGCCTGACTTAACTGCGACTGCAGGCTCGTAAGCTGAGAATTTAACTGGGATTGTTTTTGCTGTGCAGCAGTTAATGCACTTGATGATGTCGGAGAAGTCGGAATACTCGAAAGCTCTCTTTGAAGCTGCTGAAGCTGGGATTGCTTTTGAACCAATGTCTGTGCTTCATCTGCTTTCTGAGCTTTAAGGGCTGCAACAGCAGGATTTGCAACGGGATAAACGGAACTGCTTCCGTCAGAATATCCTACTTCCATGCCGCCGCCCTGAATAAGTTTAAGTACTTTCGTGAGATAATCAATTTGAGACCCGCTGCCATTCTGGGTGGTATAATAGCTTTTTGTCAGCCAATTATCCAATATTTCAGCTGCATCGGTAAAATTTTCATATTCGGTTTTTGTCTGAATTCCAGAAATTAATTCTCTTAAAATTCTGCTGTCAATTTTGTATTTGAGGCTTTCTCCCAAATTCAAAATACCTTCGCCGTATAACTGGAGAACATCTCTCAGACTATCGTCCTCAAGGTAAAAGACGGCTTCTTTGAGAGCTTTATCGAAAGCTTCGGCAAGTTCTCCGTTTTTGTCAAGTTTTACTGATATATCTATATCGTTAACAATTCTTTTATTTACTTCGTTAGCAACTTTTCCGTCCTGATCTTCATAGAATTGGCAGCCGTTTAAAAGCCCCTTTGCCTTTTCTATCAAAGCCAGAAGTTTTTGCCTGAGCTTGGGTTCGGTAGTTCTTACCAGCTTGAAATTAAGAATCTCTATCAGCTGTTCTATTTGTTTTTCAATTACATTAACAGTTTCTCTGACAGTATGTCCTTCTGAACCGCTGGCTGAAGAAACCTGATTATTTATATCCTCCAATATTGCTGCTTCAACCGGAGAATTGAAAGGTTTTCCGAACAAAGTTAAAGTAATGCCGCTTAAATAAGAATAAATTTTCTCGGTATTTGAAGTTCTGGTCTTATCTTTAAACAGATTGACGAGATAATTGTTTTCGAAGATATTTGCAAGATTGTCGCCAAAGAAATACAATGCAACAGCACAAATTAAAATCAGCTGTGCACCAATGACTACCCATTCAGACAGATTTTGCCCTTTATTTCTTTTCATTCTTTTTCTTCTCCGCTTTGTATTTTTATATTTATGTATTATTCCCTGAATAATTACATGCATAACTAATTAGCTGCCTGATATTAAGTTTTACTAAGAAAAACCTCTGATTTGATACATACAGAAATAAATATTTACAAATTTTATTTCCCGATTTTCTGCATAAAACAGCTGTAAATTTAGATATAAACCTCTTAACATCGTCAATTTAAAAGATATCATATTTTGCAATATTTAAATATAAATTAAAACTCTGCTGTTCCGAAAAATTCCTATCATTAAATTTAACAGGGCAATTTAACGTCTAAGAGAAGGATTTCAGTAATTTATACACAAAATATTTATAGTTCGGTTTATTAAGTTTATTTAATTCAAAGCACAAATATTTTGAAGAATTTGGGCATTCAAACTTTCGCATAGAGCTTTGCTGTTATAAGATTCAGGCAGCAGTTCAGTGTAATTTCCGTTTCGGTAAACATCAATTTTATCAGCAGCATTAGCATTGGCTGCAGCCCATTGCAGAAGTTTTATTTTATTATCTAAATCAGACGCATAAGTCACGGCAAAATTAGAAAGCGTACCGTCTATGGATTTCCCGTAACTCATACCTATTTCACCGCTAGTATAAGTTGAATCCGAGTATGTCAGTACTTTAACACCGTCAATAGAAGCCGTAAACTGGCTACCGTTAACTGCTACTTTCAAGTCAATACTGCCGTTGTGCAGATATTCGCTTCCCGAAAATCCGGCAGTGGATATGGTAGTCGGCACACCATTCATCCATTTAAGTAAATATAATTTATTATTATAGGGATTACTTCCGTCATGCAAAATTTCAAATGAATAACCGTTAATTCCCGTATCAACATCTTCAGCTCTAAAAAACACTCCCGATTTTCCGGTTCCGCTATTCGTTCCGATAGCAATGGTGCTGTTAATTTCATAATCATCGACAAGATTTGATTTATTTCTGTATATCAGACGTTTATCTTCGGAAGATTTCTTAAGAACTATTTTGGGAACCCCCCCGCTGTTTTGAAGAACAATATCACTTCCTGACATCGAAATATCAACAGATTGAGATTGCGTCGAGCTTGTATATTCTTTAAATTCCCAACTATTCTTCGCATTAGTTGGGGTATCGAACTTAGCAGCAGACGTTCTCATTGCGTCTGTATTTAAACCTAATTTGTTTGCAAGTCGGCTGTCTACTTTATATTTTAGGCTCTCTCCGAGATTTAAGATGCCTTCCCCGTAAATTTCTATTAATTTTTTGACATTTCCGTCATTCAAGGTTGTCAAAACTTCATTTAATGCACGATTGAAATTAACCGCCAAGTCTCCATCCTTATCAAGTTTAACGGCAATATCCAAATCATTAACGAGTTTAAGATTTTCATTACTGGCGGCTGCTCCGTCTTTGTATGAATATTCCTTGCATCCTGAATATAATTTGTATGCTTCATAAAGAAGTTTTTGAACTTTATCGTCAGGATTATTTTTTAAAATATTTTGCAGTTGATTAATGTATTGCAGAAGAACTTCAACTGTTTCTTTGACTGTTACACCTTCAGCTCCGCTTGTTGTACTGATATTTTTATTTATATCATCAAGTATTTTGGCTTCCAAAGGAGATGAGAACTTTTCTCCTCCAAACATAAGCGAAACTCCGCTTAAATAATTATAATTTTTCTGAAGGTTTTGAGTTCTGGTTTTACTTTTGAACAAATTGGCAACACTGTTGTTATCAAACAAATCAGCAATACTGTCTCCGAAGAAAATAATGGCCACTATGCAGATTACAAGGACCATGCTGCCAATAACCACATATTCAATTAAATTTTGACCTTTATTTTTTTTCATTAGGAGTACCTTAATTCTTGTATTTCAGGTTTATCCCGATTAATTTAAAGCACAGTTGTTTTGAACTATCTCAGCATTTAAGCTGTTGCAGAGAACCTTGCTGTTATAAGAATCAGGCAGCAATTCAGCATAATTACCGTCCCTAAAAACATCTATGGTTTTTGAAACTTGAATTTCAGCATTTTTTATAGCAGTATCTCCCCATTTTTTCAATGCCTTTTTGTTCTCAAGTTCGGAAACATATTCTGTCGAAAAACTGCTTACTTTGGTTCTGACAGCTCCGTCAAAACGCAATCCGACATCACCTTTATTATAAGTTTTGTCTGTTTGTGTCATAACTTGATTACCGTTGAGAAATGCTGTAAATTGATTACCGTTGACTTGAATTTTAAAATCCATAGCAGAATTAATATTTGTTCCTGCGGGTAACGGTTTTCTTTCTATTTCCGTTCTTACCCCCTTGTCCCAACGTACAAAGACTACATGGTTGTTGGAAGGATTCGCAGGACAGTCATGAATTTCATAAGAATACCCGCTTACTTTGCCGTCAATTTTATCGGCTCGGAAGAACACACCGGCATTTCCATATGTACTTGAAGTATCAAAACTTATAGTGCTTCCTATTTCATAAGACTGATTTACCGATCCGGGTTTTTCTTTAAAAATTAACCTTTTTTCTGTATTTGTACCGGTACTGCTCACTTGAAGACCGCCTAAAGCAGACAAAGACAAACCTGAATTGTTAGCGTTCCCTGCAAGGTCTACATTTGCACTATTGTTATTCTGCAATTTCTTAAAAACCCACTTATCTTTTGAACTGCCGACGCTGTTAAAATTATCCGAATTAATTTTTGTTCCGTCAGTTAAACCTATTGAACGGGCAGTTCTGCTGTCAATTTTATATTTTAAGCTGTCACCCAAATTCAATATTCCTGAACCGTAAATATCGATTAAGTCTCTTGTATTACCATCAGGCAACAAATATACAACATCCTTTAATGCTTTATTAAACTCTGTCGCAGCTACTCCGTCCTTATCAAGTTTTACAGATATATCCAGATTGTAAACTGTTTTTAAGTTTTCATCAGTTGCTGCCGAATCATCTTTTTGAGCATATAAATCACATTCGCCATAAAGCTGCTTTGCTTTGGCAATTAAAGCCAATAAAGCGTTTTTTAAGTCATTATTTCCGCTGTAATCAATTTTGGACAAAACATCCTGAAGCTGTTTAACATATTGAGAAAGAACATCAACAGTTTCTCTTGCTGATAATCCTTCTGCTCCGCTAGTTGTACTGATATTATTATTTATATCATCAAGAACCTTTGCCTCTAAAGGGGATTGGAAGTTGCTTCCAAACAATGACAAAGTAACTCCGCTTAAATAATTATAATTTTTTACCTGATTTTCAGTTCTGCTCTTGCTTTTAAAAATATTGCCGACAGTATTATTATCAAACAAGTCAGCAATGCTATCGCCAAAAAATATAATTGCCACAATGCATATAACAATAACTACCGAGCCAATAACGACATATTCAATAAGGTTCTGCCCTTTATGTTTAATCATAAAAATTCTCCGCATAAAATTCTGCTTGTAATACTTATTCCTCAAATTTAAACTTATCTAACCCCTTCTTGCAATATATTAAGTTATATTAAAACAAAATATATACTTCATATTGTTCGAAACAATCATTTACAAATATTATTTATCTGCTAAAAGGTCTTTGCAATTTATTTTGTCTTTCTGATAAATATACCATTTATATAATTGCTCAACTGTTTCTGCAAAAGGCGTAAAATTTAAATTTTTTATTTCGTCTCTTAATTTTGCATTATCACCGCTGTACTCCAATCCCAAACCGCTTTGACTTATTTTAACGGGAAGATTTTTCCCTGAGACTTCTTTTACTATTTCGGCTAACTCAACCAATTCAATCGGATTGTCGGGAGTAACATTAAATACCTTATTTTTTAGATTATTTTCTATAAAATAATCTAAAATGGGCATTAAATCATCAATATAAATATAATCAAATTTCCTGTTTTGCTTAATTGTTATTGGCAAATCATAAAGTGTTTTGCATATCGCGTTTGAAATAAATCTTATTTGCCAATCTTCATATTTGCCGAAAACGCCAAAAAGCCTTAATTCATAGATATTCTCATAAGTTTCAGCTTGTTTTGCCATGACATATCTGGAAAAACCATGCTCATCCGTCGGAATATTTTTGCCGCAATACTCTTCGCTCATTTTGGGCTTATAATGCCGGCAGCCATAGACAGCTCCCGAACCCAGCATAATCATTTTCTGCCATTTATTTTTTTGGCTCAGCAAATTGTAAAACATTCTTGTATTTGAATAGAAAATGCCTGTCGGATCTTTTGCGTTACGATGTCCGGGTTTGCAGGCAGAGTGTATTATTACATCTATTTTATTTTTATCAAAATACTCTCTGACAGAATC
>CAZEDP010000054.1:0-9478 GCA_964511035.1 uncultured Gammaproteobacteria bacterium | reverse complement strand
CTTTTGGCACATAAAGCATGCCGACCATATTTAGTCCGTCTTTTGCGGTGTATGTGTATTCAACGGTGCTTTTATTTTTCTTTGCGTAGCAACTTGAGCCGAAAGCTCCGTAAAGAATGCAAAGAGCCATTAAAAAAACAATATATGCGGTTTTATTTTTTAAGATTTTCATTTAACCAGACAATAATTTTATTTTGTAAATCGGGGGTAATATTTAGCAGATTTGTTCCATGCTCAGAACTTTCATAAACTTCCAGACTATGTTTCGGTTTTATAATGCTGTTGAGTTCATTGGAAGATTCGAACGCGTATGTGTCATTTTTAGCTACGGCTATCATTAAGGGATTTTTTGCGTCTTTTGCATATTGGTATGTTTTCAAATGATGGTATTCAATTCCGGGTGACAGCGCAACAGCCGTTTTAATTTCATTTGAGAACATTGAAGAGGTTATGATTGAGGTATTTGCCCCGATACTTGCACCTATAACCGCAATTTTGGAAGAATCAACGTCAGCATTAGTTTTAATGAATTCAATAACTGAATGAACATCGTAAGGGACTTGATTCCATTCGCTTTCGGGCATGGTTTCGTGGAAAATTTCTTTGCCGTCTTTGAATTTATTACTTTTGCCGTGTCCTCTCATGTCAATTGCATAAACTGCGTAACCGTTTTTTAACAAATCGGGAATAAACTCATTCCAACTGGATTTATCTTTTCTGAACTGATGCAGAAGAATTATTACAGGAGGTTTTTCCTGTGTCCTGGGTATAAAATATTTTACGCTCAGTGACAAATTATCCCGAGTATAAATAGATGTATCCGTTGTTTTTGTATTCGTAGGCACAGAAACGCTCTGAGAAGAAATACCTCCGAATGAACACGAGGAAAGAACAAAAACCGATAATAAAGACAAAAAGCTTATATCTGCAAATTTATTCATTTGAACTCCTCACGGGTAATTAAATTTAATTTCATTTTAACCAAATATAAAAAAAAACCAACCCTATTTAAGGGGAAAGTTGACAAATAGTTAAAAAGCTCATTTTTATATATGTCAATATTTCTTTAAGACCAAATTAAAAAGCGGCGTTAGCCGCTTGAACCTCTCAATATACTACCCTGTGATTTCTACTCCCCCAAGGACACCTTGCCCTAAAAATCTTGTAGCCACCTTGTTATACTTAAGTATGACACTTTAAAAACAACTTCTCATCAACCCTTAAGTCAATAAATAAAATAAACCCTCAGGTTTAGACCACCTGAAAACTAATCATCCCCAAACTCTTCCATAAATTCAAATTGACACTGAGACGCACTGTCATAAGGGTTTTTATCTGATTCTTTTTTTGCTTTCTTGTATGCCGCATCAAAAACTTTATCGGATAATTTTGCAGCTTTCGGATTTGCTTTAATTTTTTTTATATCTTTCTCAATATCAGCAGCAAGTCTGGGATCGCAATCATCGATGCTGAAATTCTTTAAATCAGGTTTTCTGAAAATCCCGTTGTTTTTGCCGGAATTATCGTTACTAAAAAGGGATGACTCAAAATCATCCCTTGAAACAATATTATTATCGCTCATAAAATTCTCATGAGTATTAAAATTATTTTCATTTGATTTGTAAATTCCTTCTTTATCCTTATTCGGAGGAATCTTTTTATCCATTTAAATCTTCTCCCGCAAGAGTCCCAAATATTCTCTTTAGAATATAAAACCTGATTCTTTAAAAAGTTGCTAGTTTATACATAAAATATATAAAAAAAATCTTAAAAATTGTAATAAAAAATAAACAACGATACGCCTGCTATGTGAAAAACAAAAGGATTTAGACCGTATTGCTCTAAATTTAATTTTAGCTTAACAATTGTTAATAATTATATAATATTGAAACGATTTATTACAAATCTCGTAGTTTATACAATTATTTGTCAGATTTGTTTATAAATTTGTACAACTCTGATAAGGCATGATATGAAAATCCGATTTGTAGCCATTTTTGGAAAAGTATTGTTATAAGGGGATTTTCAGCTACTCAACAATTAGTAGGGGGTTGACTATTTATAAAACTTAAGATAATTTTATAAAAACGTCATTGGAAGTAATTGAATTTAGTCAAACAATAGCACAGAATAATTATTCCAGGCTTATAAGCCAACTATAAATACCAATTTACAATCTTCGGAGAGGTTGCATGGTTGTTAAAACCTTAATAAAGGCTAAAGTTGACAAGAAAAAAGTTTTAAAACACTCAATATTATGGTTAAATATTTCCTTAATCAGTTCATTATTTTGGGCTAATGCATTTATGAGCCCTAAACAGAACCTAAAGGCAAGTTTAACCGACCAAAACATACAAAAAATTAATCAGGCGGACTTATTTTTTACTAAAAGTCTATCCAAAAGAATTTTTTCAAAATTCTATTTTGATGCTCAATCCGATAATACTTCAATTGACGGTCTTGCTTTTAAAAAAGTGCTTAACAGAGAGGCTTATATAGCCTATAATCTGGCATCTTTCTCTGTTGCACAGGCTCCAAGACCGGTTGATTGCAGAGAATTTACCAGGTCTGAAGAAGTGAGCATTTCAAACAGTTTTGCTAAAAGAACTCACAGATATAAACTGGCTTCACGTGGTTTTTCGCCTGCTTTGTATTTTTCTCAAAATAAATTATCGCTTGTTCCCGTACCGTCATATACAAGGATAAGTTCAGTCTACGGAAACAGACACGGACAGTTCCATAAAGGTATAGATATGGAAGCACCGGTAGGCTCAAAAATAGTTTCAGTACTTCCCGGTTTTGTAGAGTTTGCGGGTTGGAACGGCGCTTACGGCAAAACGGTAATAATCAATCATGGCAACAATATGAAGAGCTTATATGCTCATGCTTCTTCTTTAGATGTCAAAACCGACGAGTGGATTAATTCAGGGCAGGAAATCGCTAAAGTGGGAACATCAGGTGATGCGACAGGTCCTCATTTGCACTTTGAAACAATTATTAACGGAGTCAATGTTAATCCTCAAAAATTCTTGAAAAATTAATTTCATATTGTAGTCTTTTTTGATTATAAAAATTTGTAACAAGATTTCATAATCAGTTTGTTAAGCAGGGTTGTTGATTTGTAGGGGAGTATAAATCAATTTCAGTATAGACATAAACTGTAAGCTTTTTTAAAATCGAAGTAGGTGTTAAGTCCATGGTGGAATTGCTCTAAGAGGTGATGAGATTTGGTCAGTAACGTTATAGATTCAGGTTCTCGCAGCATGAAGCCTGCTCAAAACAAGCAAAAAAAACCAAAAAGAAAGTCAGTCAGGATTTACTATTTGCTTTTAAGCATTGTTTTAATAGTTTGCTTAATTCAAGGCGTAAGAGGTTTGTGTCTAAATGTTGCCAAATATGTAACGCTGGAAAAGAAACTGGAGAAACTGCGCGAAATTAATATCTCCGCAAAAGTGAAAAATCGCGAATTGAAATCTGAAATTAAAAATTACACTTCTCCCAAAGGGATTGAATCCCTTGCCCGAGACAATCTAAATATGGTAGGGAAGAACGAAGTCCTTGTTCTGATAAAAGACCAGCCGAAAAAACTTTAAGAGCATAACGAAAAAGTTAGTTTTTTAGTAAAAATCGCCTTTTTCCGCAGATTTATAATATGAAATAAAAAATTGTGGCCGTTTGGACACAAATTGGGGCCGTTCGGACGCAACTAATGGTGCTATAATACATTTTATGGCATCTGTTTAACCCATAAAGTCCGAAATCAAGTCTGTATTAATTTCAGTTCTGTCTCTTTTACTTTAATTCCAAATATCACTTATAACAGCGGCTTATCAGCAGCTTATTTTTTGCTGCCGGAATATTTATAGATGATTAATCAATGCATCAGGAGGAAAAAATGACTTTTATCGAAAACCTTATTGAATTTCAGCCCGGAACAAAGGCTTTGTCTTCCGAGGTTAATTCAAATTTTGAAACGCTGAGAAACGCAAACAATGACAGCCACAACAAAATGACCAATTTGAATTTGGCAAATATTAAAGACTACGGAGCTATTAGCGGTCAAAACTCAACTACCGCGATAGATAATGCCTTAAGCACAGGCAAACACCTTTATGTCCCTTTAGGCAGTTTCACATATACGGGCAGCAGATCAGTTTATACAACTTATTCCGGTGCCGGTTCCATTGTTGATGCAGCAGGAAATCCTCATCCTTATTTCGGGCTGAGCCTCGGAAATTCAGTGATATTGTCTAACATGACAAGCTATACAGGATTTGTTAACTGTAAATATAGCGGTGATAATGCAAGCAGGGTTTATTTCATGCCTAAAAGTGAGGTATCTCAAGGAACATGCAGTGCGGTTAAAATATTTTTTGACCCGTATCATCTGCTAACAAACGGTTCATTGCTGTACAGGGATTTCGGACTTTATACAACCACAAACATATTGAACGATTACGGTTACAGCGGAAACGGACTGGCATGTTTAAATATTAAAGTCGGTTCTGACACGACAAGCCCGTTTTATGATAAAAATCCGGATATCTGGTTTGGTTTTCAGGATGCGTATCAGGGCGGAAAACTTATATTTGTAAAAAAACCTCTGGACATAATTCCCGTTATGACTTCAAACACGGCGCCGAGCGGAGAAGCCTTCGCAAGCTCCGAAGATTCAGGGCATGAAGCCTATAAATGCATGGATAAAAACCCCAATAATTATTGGAGTTTGACGGGAACATCCGGGAACGTCGGTTACAGACCGGCTACGGATAAAATCCCATTACGATATGCTTTGACTATAAACAATGTATCAGGCTTCGATAATGCCCCCAAAGATTTTACTTTCGAGGCATGGGACGGAGCGCAGTGGGTTGTACTTGATACAAGAAGCAATATCGTCTGGGATGAAAACTCAAAATCCAGAGTTGAATTTGTTATCAGTAACAATACAACGGCGTATTCGGAATTTCGTTTAAGTGTTTCGGCTAATAACGGCGGCGCTAATGTAGCTGTTTCAAAGTTGGAAATTATTGACACCGTTTATAAATTTACGAGCTGGCTGCTTGGAGACGTTTACAGCAAAGTTGCAACGGGTACGGCTTCTGTTTCAGCGGGAAGCAGTATTGTAACAGGAACGGGTACAGCATTCCTGAGTGAATTTAATGTCACGGACATAATAACGATTAATTCCGAAATGAGAAGAGTTATTTCGGTATTCAGCAATACTGTACTGGAAGTTGATAAGCCGTTTACCGAAAGCAAGTCGGATATGGAATTTTCCCTGAGCAAGAATTTGGTCGGAACCTATAACCATTCCTCAATTAGGGCTGAAGTCCACGGAGATTTATGTTTCAGAAATTCGGATAATTTACGTTGGGTTAATTCTTCAGGAAAGGCCGAATCGTATATAAACACTGATTTGAACGATGAAATGAATTTTATCAATAATAATAATCAGTCGTTTAAGGTCAATTCTTCCGGACATTTATGCGGTGTAAGGTCGATTATCGGGGGTGGCTGGACAAGCACGGCGGGAGATACAACTCCTACGGTTATGAATGCGAATGTGCTGATAATCCCCACTCATACAGGAGCATATACCATTTCCAATCTTGATGACGGAACTCTTTATCAGGAAGTAACTCTGGTATTCAGCGATAATTACTGTACAATGGCGAATAATGCCAATATAGCTCTTGCCGGAGGAAATAACTTTACCGGAACGGCAAATGACACTCTCACGCTGATAAAAACCTCAACAAAATGGGTGGAGAAATGCAGATCAGTTAATTAGAAGTAGTCTCTGATTACGAAAAGCCGCCGAGATTATTCGGCGGCTTTTTTTATAATTCCAAGAAAAAGATTATCTATATAACATATCAAGATCATCAGATTTAATAGTAGGCATTTTGATTGCTGCATTTTGTTCTTTTTCAAGACTGTCTTTTTTGGATTTAACGTATTTAACCGCTGCCAGAATGTCTTCTTCGGTAATATATAGATTACCTTGTCCTTTGACTTCCCTGTTTGCGCCGAAATTTGATGCTTTGTTCATTAAGTCCTTAATTTCTGCGCCTGAAAACCCTTCTGTTTTCTTTGCAGCAAGCTCAAGTAGTTTTTGCTTTTCCGCTTCGCTTCTAAACAACCTGCCTTTTGAATGGATAGTAAATATTGACAGTCTTTCACTATAATTTGCAGGTATATCGACTTTTATTTGCACATCAAATCTGCCCGGTCTTAAAACAGCGGTATCTAAGTCTTTTAATCTGTTAGTTGCACCTATAAATATAACATTGACTTTTTTTGATTTGCTGTCCATTCCGTCCATTGAGTTTAAAAGCTGGTTAATGGTTTTCCGGTCTTCGCTGTTTTCATCAGGCATATCACGGCTTTGAGCCAAAGATTCTATTTCATCAATGAAAACAATACAAGATTTTTTATCGGATTTATCGGCAACATCGTAAGCGAGCTCAACAAGTTCCCTCACTCTGGCAGCGCCCTGACCTACCCATATTTCAACAAAATTGCTGCCCGAACAGCTGATAAGCGGAACGTTTGTTTGAGAAGCTACAATTCTTGCAAGCATAGTTTTACCTGTTCCAGAGGGACCATAGAAAAGAACGCCCTTAGGAATGTCAACGTTATGTTTTTTGTAAACAGCGGGATTTTCAAGATAGTTAATTATTCTTTCTTGGATTTCATCTTTGGTTTCATTCATTCCGCCGATATCTGAAAAACTTTCACCTTTTATTATTTGTGAAGAAAAATTTCCGTCCGCAGATACCAGAGTGTTCAAAATTGACGGGAAAGAGTCAACGGCTTTTATAACATCTTTTTCATCGATGATAAACTCAGATTTTATTTTTTTTGCATCAATCAGAGTTGTGGAAGTAATTTCCATATCTTTCGGAGCTTTATTTGTCTTAATCAGCAAAACTGCAGGAACAACGCTGTTCAAAAGGTCTAATGCCTTTTGAGGGAACTCGCCTTCTGTACTTGAGGAGGCATATTCAATAATTTTGCAGATTGCTTCATCAGTCAGTTTGATTTTTGCAGGGTACTTTTTAAGTTCGTTTTTGATAATCTTCTTGTTTTTCAAGAGATATTCTTTGGCTTCGGATGCTGAAGGACTGTATAATGTCAATGATTTTGTTTTTGCTATCCAATCTTCAAGTGCGTCTGCCGCATCAGGATCTTTACGATCAAGTTCGAATTTTTCGTGGTCGTCAAGTTCAGGTCTCATTCCGACAAAGTACATGAAGTCATTTTCGCATTGTGCTGTAAGCATCATGGGAACAAATGTCTTTAAGAAGACAACTTTTTTCCTTTTCGCTTTTTTAGCTTCTTGCGCAATTTTTTCCAATTTAACGTATTCAAATTCCTCTTCATTAGGATAAATCAATACATCGGTGTTATCTTCAGAAAATCCGATGTTCTTGAATTGACCTGCATACATTAATTTTGCAAAGCTGTGAGCAACCAAATCCGAATCCGCTCCGCTGTTTTGAATTAAATCAACGTTAGTATCGCTTGAAAGTGCCATTGCAATATATTTTGCCGATTTGTCAAACGGCTTAAAGTCAATAATGTCTTTTTGCTTTAGTACCTTTACTTTTGGAGAGAATCCCTTATCTCCGAGTTTATTTTTGATAAGTGTATTTATGTTTTGTTCACCGGGACCGTCAGGTTGCTTTTTCTTTTCCTTAGCTCTTGCTTCACCGAACGATAAATAATAAGTTTTTATTAATTGAGAATCAGCCTCAATAACAGTTTTGGGTGATTGGGGCTGTAAACACCCGGTTTTATTCACACCGGCATTATTAGCGTTTCTAATTGATTTGTTGCCGGCTAAATTGCACTCAACTCTTAACATTTTTCCTCCAGACGTTAAAATTTAAAAGATTATTAAATGCTTTAAAAACAAAAAAAATTTTTGTTGATAGTCGGAAGCAATAAGATTTACAAAAATTAACCGAAATTCAAATGTAAAAAAATATTAAATTTTTTATAAAAATAGGCAATTTGTCAGTCAGAATTTTTTTTATATATATAGGGACAATTGGAAGGGCATTGTATTTAGGAGAAGTTTGTAAAGAATGGGTATCAATGAAATCTTAATCAGCGCAGCAAGTCCGTTTTCTCCGTTATTTAAAGTTTTCGGGGATATTAAAGAAGGTAAAACCGCAAATGCGGTTCAGGATACATTAAACGGCTTGAACAGAGCCAGTGTTTTAGCGGCAGATGTTACAAATACAGCAAAAGCAATGAAGGATAATGCCGTTAACGCTTTTTCGGATACTTCCAAATCAAAAGTAAGCCAGTTCCATTATATGAAAGATACTGTTCTGGATAATAAGCTGACTGAAAATTCAATATTTGGCCGTTTTTTAAGGTCACAGGATAAAACAATGCTTGACAGCTTTGGTAAGCCGCTTTTAGGTAACGCTCTTACATATACTGAAGGAGGAGCCGCATATATTGAAGGCAATGCTGCAAAAAAACTTGCTGCAAATACCTTGGCTGGTATCCCGCGATTGAGCGTTGTGTTAAGTGCGGTACCGGAAGCGTTGGCGCTGAAAGACGCATATATAAACGGCGACTTGCCGAAACAGGCGGTTAAATCTTCTGCAAATATTATTACTGCTTCGTTATGCTCAGGATTAGGCAGAGCTGTTGTTATGGCGGCAGCACTATCAAATCCGGTTACTGCGCCTTTTGCAGTACTTGCCGGATATGTCGGAGCATTTATAGGCGGTGTAGCAGGTTATATGGTATCAGACAAGCTAGGTAAAAGTGTGATGGGTGATTCCCTTGAAAATATCAAAAATCGGGAATCTAAACCAACTCCTGCATTGTCTGAACAATCTGCATAAATTATTACACTAAATACTCCTCTCAAATAACTCTCACAAATCTAAAAGCTTCTAACAAAAGCTTTTTTTATTTTGCTCAACAATTTTTTAAAAATAATGTATAATATATATTAAGTATATAACAAGGATAGACTATGAGCAAAATGGATTTTTTATACGGCGGAATTTCAAGCCTTTTAAATTCGACTGAAAACGAAAAAGAAATCAGGTTATTTATAGCGAAATTCAAAAAGAAATATATTCAGGAAAGAAATCTTTCAAAGATTGAAGCAGAAAAGCGCATTAAGAAAGACCTGGAATTTCTTAAAGAAAAATTCATAAAAAATAACTTTGCTCTTGATAAGCTGAATTATTTTATTAATCAGGCTTAAACATTAACCTTGTTGTTTATTGCGGTTTTTCCCGTGCAGATATAATCAAACCCCCATCTTTGAAGTCTCTCGGGATCGTATTGATTTCTGCCGTCAAATAAAACTGGAGTTTTGAGCATTTTTTTGATTTTTTCAAAGTCAGGACGCCTGAATTCATTCCATTCTGTTACCAGAATAAGCGCATCTGCACCTTCAAGAGCTTCGTAACTGTTTTGAACGTACTCAATCGTGTTT
>CAZEDP010000053.1:0-9619 GCA_964511035.1 uncultured Gammaproteobacteria bacterium | reverse complement strand
TGCGCGACAGATTTGGAATAACATACAGAATGGAATTTTATACAATAGAAGACCTTTTGCTTATTGTAAAGAGAACTGCCGATATTTTAAATGTTAAGGTAACAGAAGACGGAGCAAGAGCAATAGCTGAAAGAGCCAGAGGAACACCAAGGATTGCAAACCGCCTGTTAAAGAGAGCCAGAGATTTTGCCTGTGTTAAATCAGACGGTACAATTACCGCTGAAATATCTATTAAAGCAATGGAGCTATTCAATATTGACAGCTACGGGCTTGATACAACAGACAGAAACCTTCTTAAGCTCATTATTGAAAAGTATAACGGGGGTCCTGTAGGAATAGAAACAATTTCAGCTGCTCTAGGCGAAGATATAAGAACAATAGAAGATATTTACGAACCGTTTCTTCTTCAATCAGGACTGATTGCAAGAACCCCAAAAGGGAGAAAAGTCTCTCCCGCCGGTTACAAACATATGGGATATGAGACTTTTCAAGACCAACAAAGTTTATTTTAAGATTTTCCTAAACGAGGTGCATGGTATGAAAAAAGCAAATCTGTTTTTAATACCGTTAATAATTTTTATGTTATTTCTTTTCAGTTCTTCAAAAGGTTTTTCTCAAAGCCAAAATGAAACAACTGTTTACGGAAAAGTCATAAAAATAGTCAGCGAAAAAGAAAATAACACCCTTCAAGAAGCAATCGGAGGGAAACAAATAATTCAGTCAGTAATTGTTCAAATTACAAGCGGTGAAATGGAAGGAAGAAAAGTCCAAATTGAAAATCAGCTGACTTCAAATCCGATATATGACATAAAAGTAAAAAAGGGTGATTCGGTTATTCTGACTGTTGAAAAGAGCAAAAACGGCTACGATTTTTACATTTCTGATATCGAGAGATTTCCTGTACTCCTTGTCTTGACAGGGCTAGCTCTTATTTTTCTGATAGTATTGTCGGGATATAAGGGTCTAAAATTATTTTTTTCAATATTAACAGCTTCTTCTTTATTGTATTTAGCTGTGTTAATAATATTCTTTAAAGACTTACCCGTATTACTAACGGTTATTCCTTTATTTTTAGCAATAACTTTAATCTTTTTAACAAATATCGGAATAAACGCAAAGAGCTTTGCCTCAATTTTATCAACACTAACAGCTCTGTCATTGGAATGGCTTATTCTTTACTTGGTATTAAAACAGGGCAATATAACCGGTAACTGGGACGAAACCGGAGTTGAACTTTATTCCAGAACCCCCCATCTTGACATCTTTAACCTTACAATATTTGCCTTTTTAATTACATCAACGGGAATAATTATGGATATGACATCGTCAATAATTAGCAGTATAGGCGATTTTCAAAAAACAAATCCACAGCCGACCTTTAAAGAACAGTGCAAGGAAGGCTTAAACATTATAGGAAACAAACTTGGTGCAAGAATAAACACCCTTTCGTTTTTCTTTTTGGGGCTAAATCTGCCTCTATTATTATTAATTTATAACGGACCTTTCTCAAAGATAATAAACTTTCAGTCTATATTCATTATAATAGGAACTTATCTCTCAATTTTGATTTCGCTCTTAGCAGCAGCTTTAATTTCATGTATTTTTGGCAATTTAATAATGCGTAAAACTTCACATAAACATTAGCAGAAAAACAATAAAAACCAGCTTTTACTTGACAAAAAGTTTTGATAGTAAACAATCTGAATATTAGAACAAAATTCAAAACAAAAAATGACTAATTTTAAAAGAACTCCACTTTATCATGAGCACTTAAAGCTGGGCGCAAAAATGGTTCCTTTTTCAGGCTGGGAACTGCCTTTGCAGTACTCGGGAATTATAGACGAACATTTAACGGTCAGAAACAAGGTAGGCATATTTGATGTTTCTCATATGGGTGAATTTTTTATCAGTGGAGAAAAAGCGTCGGCTTTGCTTCAAAAGCTTATTCCGCAGGATATTTCAAAGTTAAAGGAAGGCAAAGCAGTTTATTCGCAATTGCTGAACCCTAAAGGCGGCATTGTTGACGACTTGATTATTTACAGAATGCCTGACAAAGACGAAAAACCTTATTACTTCCTAATAGTAAATGCCTCCCGAATTGAGAATGACTTCAGTTTTATTGAAACCAATCTTTCCGGAACTGATAACATTAAAATAACCAATGTTTCGGATGATTACGCCCTCATTGCAGTTCAGGGACCGTTATCAAAGGGACTGATTAATGATATTGGGTTAAAAACAGATAACCAGCCCCAAAGATTCTCCATTAAAGAGACTTCAATCGGCGGTATTGATATTTTAATTTCCGCTACGGGCTATACAGGGGAAAATGGCTTTGAGATTCTTGTTAAGAACGAAAATGCTTCTCAACTGTGGAATAAGTTGTTTCAGGAAGGAGAAAAGTACGGCCTTAAACCAATAGGGCTTGGCGCAAGAGACACATTAAGACTGGAGGCATCCCTTCTTTTGTACGGACAGGACATTAATGAAGAAACGACATGTATAGAAGCAGGACTTGATTGGTCAATCTCAAAGGACAAAAAAGAAAATTATCTCGGAAAAGACGTCATATTATCTCAAATACACGGAGAAAATATCAGCAAAAAACTTGTGGGTTTTAAAATGCTTGATAATGCTATTCCGAGGCATAATTGCGATATTTATAAAGATAATCAAACCATAGGAATAGCAACCAGCGGAGGAATAGGTCCGTTTATTAAAAGCAATATAGGACTTGCGTACATAAACCCCAATTTTTGTCGGGAAGGAGAAGAAATTGAGGTCAAAATACGTGAAAAACTCCACCCTGCTGTTATTGTAAAAACCCCCTTCTATAAAAGAAAGGATAGGAATTAAACATATGTCAGAAAAACTTTTAAATATACACTGTTCAAAAAGTCACGAATACATTTCAATTGAAGGAAATAAAGCTAAAATAGGTATCACAGAACATGCGGCAGAGCAGCTGGGAGATGTTGTTTTTGTTGAACTTCCCGAAGTTGGTACAACGTTAAAAACAAACGAAATCTTTGGCACAATAGAATCTGTTAAAGCAGCTTCTGAAATTTACATGCCTGTTGGCGGAAAAGTTTCCGCAATAAATGAAAAACTTGAAACCGAACCGGAACTTGTAAACGTTAATCCTTATAATGAAGGCTGGCTTATTGAAATTACGGATTTTGATGCGGAAGAGCTGAAAAATCTGCTTAATTACAACGAGTATCTGAAATTCATCGAAGAAGAATAAACAGAAAGAAAAAAAGTTGAATATTTATCTACCTCATACGGACAATACAAGAAAACAAATGCTCAGCGAAATAGGTTTGTCGTCTGAAGAAGAACTTTTCAGTCAAATAAATTCTTCGGTTAAGCTGCAGAGAGAAATAAATTTGCCTGAAGGATTAAGCGAACTTGAGATACAAAAAGAGTTGTATAGCTTGGCAAAAAAAAATTTAAACGTTAAAGACAGCATTTCTTTTTTGGGAGGCGGTGTTTATAACAGGTTTATTCCTTCCTGTGTTGATTATATCAGCCAGAGGTCTGAATTTTTAACACCCTATACCCCGTATCAGCCCGAGATTAGTCAGGGAATTCTACAAGCCATTTATGAATATCAATCACTTATCTGCAACTTAACAGACATGGATGTCACAAACGCAGGCATGTATGACGGAGCAACCGCTTGTGCTGAAGCAATTTTAATGGCAGTGAGAATTACAAAGAAAAACAAAGCGCTAATTTCTTCAACCTTAAATCCTGATTATCAAAAAGTTATCGGATCGTATTTATACGCTGCAAATATCCCTTTAGAGTTTGTTTCCATAGAAAACGGCAAGACAGACCTTAAAGATTTAAATAACAAAATAGAAAACTCTGCTTGTCTCTTAATACAAAATCCGAATTATCTAGGCTGTCTTGAAAAAGTTTTTGAGATATCCGAGATATGCAAACACGCAGGTTCAAAATTTATAGTTTGCGTTGATCCAGTTTCGCTCGGTATTCTTGAAAGTCCTTCTTCATACGGGGCAGATATTGTAACGGGAGATATCCAACCGCTTGGAACAAGCATGTCCCTTGGGGGGCCTCATTGCGGTTTTATTGCTTGCAAACAGGATTATGTAAGACAAATGCCGGGAAGAATTGTCGGCATGACGGTTAATAAAGACGGTGAACGCGCATTTACTCTCACCCTCCAATCAAGAGAACAGCATATAAGAAGAGAAAAAGCCACAAGTAATATATGTTCAAATCAGGCCTTAATAGCCCTTCGGGCTGCCATATATTTATCAATTATGGGATATAAAGGCTTGAAACAAATAAACGAAATTTCATGCGAAAGAGCAAGATTTTTAGCCGAAAGCATTAAAAAAATAGACGGTTTCAGTATAGTTTTTGCAGATTTTTTAAACGAATTTGTTATAAAAATCGATAAAAGAATAAGTCTTGCGAATTTCTTAACTGAAATGAAAAAAAGGAATATCCTTGCAGGAATCAATTTAGGCAAAAAATATGAAGAATTTGATAACTGTCTGTTAGTATGCATAACCGAGATGAATGAACCTGAGCATTTGAATCAATTTATAAGTGCCGTTAAGTCCTATTCGGAAAAACTGAAAGCAAAGATATGACAAAAACCATTTTTGAAAAAAGCAAAGAAGGAAGAACAGGAATAAAAATACCCTGTTCAGGAGTTAAAGAAACGAACTGGAAAACCAACGTTTCTTCAGATTTGTTGAGGAAAGAGCCGGTTATTCTGCCGCAATTAACAGAACTGGATGTTATCAGACATTTTATAAATCTTTCAAAGAAAAACTTTTGTGTGGACAGCAATTTTTATCCGTTGGGCTCCTGCACAATGAAGTATAATCCCAAACTGACAGAATATTGTGCATCTTTGACAGGGTTTGCCGATATTCATCCTGAGCAAAACGAAGAAGAAATTCAGGGCGCGCTGGAGTTAATGTATAAACTTGGAGAATCTTTAAAAAACATAACGGGAATGGATGCAGTGTCTCTTCAGCCTGCGGCGGGCGCACACGGCGAATTTGCCGGCATGCTCATAGCGAAGAAATATTTTGAGCTGAAGAAAGAAAACAGAACAAAAGTAATAATTCCGGACTCTGCTCATGGCACAAATCCCGCCAGCGCAAAAATGTGCGGTTTTGATGTTATCGAAATTAAATCGGGACCTGACGGCACATTAGAACTTTCATCAGTTAAGACATTGTTGAATGAAGATGTTGCAGTAATAATGATGACAAACCCCAATACCTTAGGCTTATTTGAAGAGAATATAAAAGAAATAGCAGAATTAGCCCATCAAAACGGTACACTGATGTACTATGACGGAGCAAATCTCAATGCCATTATGGGAATTACACATCCCGCGTTAATGGGTTTTGACATAATGCATATTAATTTGCATAAAACCTTTGCCACTCCTCACGGAGGAGGAGGACCCGGCGCAGGTCCGGTTCTTGTAAATAAAAAATTGGAGAAGTTTCTTCCCGTTCCTTTAATTAAACAAAATAACAACGGCTATTATTTAGATTTTGACGTTGAAAATACCATAGGAAAAGTTAAAGCATTCCACGGAAACTTCGGAGTTTTTGTTAAGGCTTATGCTTATATACTGAGCCTTGGCAGAGAAGGAATTAAAGAGACAAGCCGGGATGCCGTATTAAACGCAAACTACTTAAGAGAAAAGCTGAAAACAATTTTTAACTTACCATATGACAAATTATGCATGCATGAATTTGTGCTTTCGGCGGCAGACAAAAAACAATACGGCATAAATGCTCTGGCAATAGCTAAAAGACTTATTGACTATGGAATTCATCCCCCTACGATTTATTTCCCGCTAATTGTGAATGAATCAATGATGATAGAACCGACAGAGACTGAGAACAAAGAAACACTTGATGAATTCATTAATATTATGAGAAAAATATCTGTTGAAATTGAGAAAAACCCTGAGCAACTTTTAAACGCACCGTTAAATGCGGCATCTTCGAAAGTTGATGAAACTCTTGCCGCAAGACAGCTTAATTTGAGATGGAAAGAATAAAACAGCCTTTCACAAATTACATTAAGAAATGTAACAATTTTTTTTATTTTTTAATATGATATTTCGGTAAAAATACCGTTATATAAGTCTTTTATAATTAACTTATAATCATATATATATAAAAATCAAAAAATGAAAACGTCACAAATTTTTCTTAATAAGTCTTTTCCTTTTGACAACATGAAAAATAGTAAATATATCTTATTGTAAAAGTATTCAAATCATGGGATAAAGTGTTATAATTGATGAGTTAAAATTAAATCTTAAAAAATAATAAAGTTGGAGGTGAACTTTCACATATATCAATTTTGTTATTCAGCAAGAGAAAATGCTACTCAGCATTGGTTTATAGAGAGTATAAGACAGGAGTTGACACTATGATTTCAAAAAAAGTGACACCTTTACTGCTCGCAGCAAGTGTTCTAGCATGCGGCTTTACCGGTGCTTTTATTAGCAACCAGTCTGCCAGCGCTATTACTCGCGTTGATGAATTATCAGATGTTCATCAAAAAGTTTGGGCTTACACTGCCTTAAAAAACCTTGTAGAAAAGTATGATGTTATTGAAGGCTACCCTGACAAGACATTCCGCGGCGCCAAGTATGCTAACCGCTATGAATTGGCAGCAGCTTTAAATGCCGTAATGAAAGCAATAGGTAAAGACATTGCAAGACTCGGCGCAGAAAAAGCTGACAAAAAAGACCTTGCGACTGTTGCAAGACTTCAGCAGGAATTTGCTAATGAACTCACAGCTCTTAAAGCAAGAACAGACGCTTTAGAAGCAAGAGCAACAAAAATCGAAGCTAAAAACGATGAGCAGGACAACAGACTTGATCTTCTCGAAAAACTGAAGATTACAGGTGACGTTAGCTTCGGCGGTTATTCTGATATCTCAGGTAATCCGGGCGACAGCTTTACTGATGGTATAAGCGCAGTCGGAAGAACAAGACTTAATTTTGCTTACCAGTTGGTTGAAGATAAAGAAGACAGCTTTGTAGGTGAAGGAACTATTAACACTCGTTTAGTAGCTGCTTTCGGAAGAAGCGGACCACTAAGTACAGATCAAGGAAGATTCTCTAGCCCGAGCGCTATTGCGTATGAAGCAAGCTATTATAACGAAGGTTTATTCCAACAAAAATCTGATTTTAACGAATTTTCAGATAACAACAGCGTTGACTTAAGAGCAAATGCCTATGTAGATTCAGCATATTATGAACAAAAATTCAAATTAATGGGCGAAGATGAATGGAAAACCGATGTAAAAGTCATAGCCGGTTTACTTCCTTGGAGAGATATTTTCTTTAAGAGCCCATACCAAGGCAATGAAAATACACAATTTCAAAACACTTCATTCCTAAATAATCCAGCACTTATTCCAAGTACTGGTTCACCAAGATTAGCTCTTCAATTTGAGCAAGGTCTTGGGAAGCATGCGGATTTGAAATTAAAAACCGATATGGCAGCAGTAGATGTAAGTAATGTTACAGATTTTATTTCCTTCACAACAGAAGCTGATTTAGGCTACAACCTCGGCTTCTTGGGAGGAGGAGAAGGAAGTCTGCTTGACTTAGACGGTAACCTATTCGGTGGCTATTATTTCCTTCATGCCAATGAAGAAGAGGCAGATGGAACAGTCAACGGTTTTTATGTTGGTTTGAATCAGGAACTTTACAAAGGTATCGGTATATTTACAAACTTTGCTCTTAATCAGGCTGGTGATGATGCAATCGTACATGGTTCATCACAATACGGAGCAAGTGATATCTTTTTCTATACCGGTGATGAATATGCAGTGAAACAAGCTTGGACATTTGGTGCACAAGTACCCGTTCAAGCTCTTCCAAGTTTCTTGACATTTGGCAAGAGACAAAACGATATCATGGGTATAGCATACTCACACATTTGGCCTAACCACATCGCTGGTAGCGATGCAAGTAGCGCAGGTTTTGTAAAACCTGAGAGAGTACTGGAAATGTACTATAATGCAAAACTTACAGACAGAATATCAATCATACCAAGTATGCAGTTGATATTTGACAGACTTGGAAACGAAAAGAATGATACAAATATCGTTCTTGGACTTAGATCAAGCTTCTGCTTCTAGTCTGTAAAAACAGTAAAACTAAAGAGCCCCGCATAACTGCGGGGCTCTTTAACTATATAATAATCATTAATAAAGACTGCTTATTGCTTTCAGTATAATTTCACGGGGAATATCATCTTTAATACTCACCTTGCCCTTCGCAACAGGCATAACAAGCCTTATCTTGCCGTCTTTAACCTTCTTATCCACAGACATCGCATCTAAAACAGCAGCTTTATCAATTATTGAAGAGATCTGGTAATTTAGCCCAAAATCTTCGAGCAGGCCAATAGCTTTTTCATAATATCCTTTCTCAATCATACCGATTTCTAATGCTATTTTAAAAACGCCTCTCATTCCGATTGCAACAGCCTGTCCGTGATTTATATCCTGATAATTTGAGCATTTTTCAATTCCGTGACCTATGGTATGACCAAAATTCAATATTGCTCTCAATCCTGCTTCTTTTTCGTCCTGATTCACAACAGAGGCTTTAAGCTTACAACAATAAACAATAAGTTTTTGCATTGTTGTACTGTCCAACTTAAAAAGTTTCTCTTTATTAACTTCTAAAAACTTTATAAAATTCAACTCTTTCTCACTGAGTCCGCAAGATTTTTCAATAAAAGCATACTTTATAACTTCGGCAAGCCCTGTTTTTAATTCCTCAACAGGTAAAGTCTTAAGAGTTTCAATATCAGATAACACCAAACAGGGCTGATAAAAAGCACCTATCAGATTTTTTCCTAATTGATGATTTATTGCCGTTTTCCCGCCTACGGAAGAATCTACCTGCGCAAGCAGAGTAGTTGGAATTTGTACAAAATTCACTCCTCTTAAATACGCTGACGCCGCAAAACCGGTAACATCTCCTATTACACCACCCCCAAGGGCAATAATCGCATCCTTTCTTTCCAATCTGTATTCAATAGCTTTTTGCCAGATTTTTTCTAAGGATTCTATGTTTTTATATTTTTCGCCGTCTTCTAAAACAACAAATTCAAAATTTATACCTGCCTCATTGAGCGAGGTTTTTAATCTGTCCTCAAACAAAGGATAAACTGTTGTGTTAGTCACAAAAAGAACTTTTTTGGCATTAGTTTTTTCTTTTATTAAATTGCCCGCATTTTTGATTAGATTTTCACCAATCATTATTTCATATTTTTTTTCCTGAACCGGAATTTTTATTTCAACAATTTCATTTTTCATAATTTTCTAATTTCCGGATTATTTCTTCCGCTACATCATTATAATCTTTATTGTTTGTATCTATAACAAAATCAGCTTTAAAATAAAACTTTTCACGTTTTTTCAACAAATTCTTAAGTGTTTCTAACGGATTATCATTTTTGAGCAAAGGTCTGTCAGTTTCATTTTTTATTCTCTCGAAAAGCACTTCAGGACTGGCATTCAAATAAAACAATACCCCGTTTTTTTTGAGATTTAGAATGTTATCTTCTCTTTGGACGGC
>CAZEDP010000052.1:0-9747 GCA_964511035.1 uncultured Gammaproteobacteria bacterium | reverse complement strand
GAAATTATCAGCCAGGCCGTAATATCACCGGATAAAACCAAAGCCGCTTACTGTGAAACGGATTTTTATCCGCAGACTGCACAGACTGCAAGCAGACTTTTTTACATAAACATTCCGGTTCCTCAACCTTCAGAGATTTCGGGAGAACTTGTTGCCGAAACGCCTGATATGTACAAAATAAAGACTCTCGATAACCCGGGGATTAAAATTTTGGAGGCGGGAAGAGGTTATCTGACCGAAGATTTATTTGAAACTCTGACAATAGTTGATTGGTCTTCGGACGGTAAAAAGCTTTTGGTAAAAGAAACAACAGCCGAACATCAAAGAGGAATTCATAAAACAGATTTGTGGGTTTATGATTTCGCATCTCAAAAAGCTAAAAAGCTATTAGAGCTTAGGAAAGCTATTATTTATTATATGAAAAAAAAGCATAACTTCAGAATTGACGAATTTAGATGGGATATTGTGCCGCTCGGGTGGGCTTTAAATGATAAAGATTTAATAATTGCCGATGTTTACGGGTATAACGACAACGGCAAACAGTTTTTAGGTGCTTTTGGCATTGATGCCGAAGGCAAAACTTCAAGGGTTCTTTCTTTGGATAACGAAAACTTGCCTGTTTCAAAAAACGGACTTGTCCTTATTATTGAAGGCGAAAAAAAATACTATCAGCCGCCGCCTAGTAAATAGACCATTTGCTTTTAGGCTTCTTTTCCTGTTTGGCTTTTACTTCTTTGTAAATTTCCCTGATACTATTTATATCTCTTTCAGAGAGCTTATCAACCTTGAAATTTTCAAACATTATATCTCCGGGGTCTTCACTGTGTCCGAAAACACCCAATGCATGACCTATCTGATGCATGGCGACCTGTTTTATTTTGGCTTTAGCTTCATCCTGAGACAATCCTTCAAGGTTTTTTGTGTTAATTAAGACATCAGGGGATAATTTTTCAAATTTTGTGCCTTTATACTGAAGAATAGGAGATGCAACCGAATTCCCCAAAGCTCCCAGCCCACCGACCACAGGTATTCCCACAAGTCCGCCTGCCACCATTGCAACAACAGAACCGACCTGAACTGCGGTGCTTGCTTTCTTATATTTTGCTCTTTCTTTTTCAGCGTCGACATCGTCACTTTTTAAGGCGGGTTTCCACGGGAAATCCTCAAAATTCTCTGACCAGCCTATTTGAATATCTGCTTTGGCGGGATTATTGACGATTTCAAAAGTAATAACCCCGTCTGATGCTTTTGACCATTCGTCCATTGCGGCTTTTACCGCTTCTTTGTAATAATCTTTATACGGTTTAACTCTGCTTTCCAAGAAGAATATGCTTACCGGCATTTTCCCGAAGACAGAAACCCTTCCTTCGCTTTGTTCAATAATTTCGTGAATGTACGTGTCGTCATATACTTTGGGTTTTCCGTTTTGTGTTTGAGGTCTGTATTCACTGCCTTTGAGCACGGCTTTTTTAATTTTATCCACTCTTACAATGAGGCTGTCTTCGCTTTGACTTTTTCCCAGAACATCGTTTTCGAGGCGGTTAACTCTGCTTACCACGGGTTCGGAATTGTAATTAGTGCCGTATAATTTATTTTCAACTTTTGTCAGGGTATCGCTTATTGATGCATCGGCAACTTCCGAATATTTTGGGGTAGGTGTTTCTTTCCTGCTCACGGCTTCGGAAATTTTTTTCAGGGCATCTTCCCCTCTTTCTGTTTGGTCTGCATCTACTGCATACTTAATGGACTTTTCTACATCAGCTTTGGCTTTTTCAAGCTCACCGGTGTAAAAATAATCAGCTCCGCGCGAAAAATAAATTTCGCTGAGAATTTCTTTGGCGTATTTTTCGGAAGGCTTAAGAGACAGAACTTTTTCCGAATATATTATCGCATTTGGATAATCCTTATCATGCAGCAGGTTGGATGAATGGCTCAAATATGCTGTTACGGCATTGTCGAGAAAAACGGCTGTTTTATATGTTTTATAGGCTTTTTCATAATTTATTGCAGAATTCAAATAATCTTTTTTTTGATACAATTCATGACCTGTTTTAGCAAATTTGTTGGCAGTTTCAACAGCTTTTGCCGTCGAAACACTTTGCGTTTGTGCATTAAGCGGACTTAACGGCAAAAATACCATTAAAAATGCTAAAGATACTGTTATAAATTTTTTCATTTTTTATCGGATTAAATTCATCTTAATAATTATACATTGCTGAATAACAACTTATCTTAATGCAAGCCGAAACAAAATGATAAATTATTGTAAAGATATTGTAAATTTAGGTACTTCACATGGCAATTTTTTCTTTGGTTGGTTTTAGCTAATATAGGAAGTTAATATATTTATAAACAGGAGAAATAAAATGCAGGTATCAGCAGTAAACAATTCATTAAACAACCAAGTTTTATTCGCAGGAAAAGAAAAAAAACAGGAAGCCGCAAAACAAAACTACACTATGTATAAAGACCACTTCGTAAGAAATACCGCCATTGCAGCAGGTATTGGCGCAGCATTAAACGGAATTCCAGCCAAAAGCATTAAAGGAGCATTAGGCGGAGCTGTTTTTGCATCTTTTATTTATTTGCAGTTAAAAACCATTGCTGATCACTTCAGAAGAGAAGGAAAGGGCGAAAATGACAATTTAGGTAAAAATCTTGTTATGTCAGCCGGCATAGGCGGAGCAGCTCTTGCAGTATTGGCAAAAGTCAAGAAAATGCCTTTGAAAATAGGTGCTTTAGCAGGTATTTTGGCTGGTATGGATTTATATCTTTTAGCCAAAACCCCATACGATCAAATTACAAAAAAGTAAAACATAAGTTTATTAAAGATATCAAAAGGCGGCAATTATAATTGTCGCCTTTTAAGATTTCTTGTTTAAATTTCATTTTAATCATAAAATTGTCCTATGAAACAGCATTTAATAGGGTAAAAAAACATGCAGAGCAGTATTTTAAAAGAAACGAGAGCTTACAGCTTAAAAGAGATAAATTCCATTATAGGCGGAATTTTAAGCGGACCTGACGAGAATTTAGTCATAAGCAAGATACTTCCGCCCAAAATAGCGGACGAAGAAACCCTTGCTCTGGCTTTTACAGAAGAAGAAATAGAAAACCTTCCTCAAACAAAAGCCAAGGCAGCGCTTGTTCCACTGGGTGCGTCTTTTGAAAACCTGACTACCATAGAAGTCGAACGTCCGAGACTTGCGATGATGAAGCTCCTGCATCTTTTTTACATTCCACCGGACAGCCATGTCGGTGTTCATCCGTCCGCAATAGTCCACCCCGAAGCAAAACTCGGTAAAAATGTTTCAATCGGACCTAATGTTGTTATAAGCAGAAGCGCGATAATCGGAGATAACACAAAGATTTTAGCCAACGCCTATGTCGGTAAGTTCGCCTCTGTCGGCAATAACTGCTTATTCCACCCGAGCGTTTGCATCGGAGACTTCGTACAGATAGGCAATAATGTCATAATCCACCACGGGGCAAGCATTGGTGCTGACGGATTCAGCTTTGTAACGGAAAACCCGAATAACATTGAAACCGCAAAACAGGACGGCAAAGTCCAGGGTGATTTTTCACAGCAAAAGACTTATAAAATACCTTCACTGGGTTCTGTTACCATTAGCGATGACGTTGAGATAGGGGCTAATACTGCAATAGACAGAGGGACAATTGAGAATACCTTTGTTGGTAAAGGAACAAAAATTGACAACCTTGTAATGATTGGTCACAACTGTAAAATAGGCGAAAATTGTCTTATAGTTTCGCAGGTCGGAATTTCCGGAAGCGTAGTTGTCGGCGACAGAGTGGTTATTGCAGGTCAGGCAGGTATCGCTGACCATATTACAATCGGCAATGATGTTATAGTTATGGCGCAGTCGGGCGTAAGCAAAAATATTCCCGAAAAATCAATAATAATAGGTTCTCCGGCAGTCCCGAGAAAAGAATACGTAAAACAGCTCAAAGCCGTGAAAGACGTTGAAATGCTCTCGCGTGAACTCAAAGAGCTCAAGGAAGAAATTAAAAAACTGAAAGAGAAAAACTGATGCGAACAATACTTTCCGAATTTAAACTTAGCGGAATAAGTCTTATGGACGGAAAACAGACCGAAACGGTTGTTAAGCCTTCCTCTAAAGAAGGAATTTGGTTCTATCCTAATAACAGCACGGAAGGTATCAGGGCTTGTCTTGAAAATGTTGTTTCAACTCTTCACTGCACAGTTCTCGGAAACGGAAAAAATATTGTTAAAGTTGTTGAACACTTCATGTCAGCATGCGCTTTTGCAGAAATCGACAGTATTGAAGTGTATTTGAATACGGAAGAGATGCCCATTCTCGACGGAAGCGCATTAAAGTGGTATGATTCTTTTCAAAATGCCGGAATTTCTGATAATGCAGAGAAAAATGTTACGGAAATAACAACTCCTCATTATCTTGTTTCAGCAGGAACTGTTCTTTCGGTTATCCCCGATGAGGGTTTTAAAGTTACTTACTGCGTTGATTTCAATCATCCTGAACTAAAAAAGGTTTGGCATGATTGGGATTTATCTAAAGGCGTTAATGAAATTATTGAAGCGAGAACTTTCGGTTATGTGAAAGACCTTGAAAAATTTCAGCAGGCAGGTTTTGCACTTGGGGCGCAGATAGATAACACAATTGGTTTGACCGAAGACGGTTATACAATTGATTTAAGGTCTGAAAGAGAGCCCGTTAAACATAAAATACTGGATTTAATAGGCGATTTGTATTTGACGGGCATAAATCCGCTTCATATGAAATGTAATATAACGGCAAAAAATGCGGGACATAAAAGCCACGTAGAATTTGCAAAAGTGTTAAAAAAATCTTTGGAGAGAGAAAAATGCCTACAGACGAAATAATTAAACCGGTAAGTTTCGACATTCAGGAAATAATGAACCTTTTACCTCACAGGTATCCTTTTTTGCTGGTTGACAGGATTACCGAATGCGTCCCCGGTAAATACGTCAAAGGATACAAAAACGTAACTTTTAACGAACCTTTCTTCACGGGGCATTTCCCGGAAAAACCCGTAATGCCGGGTGTTTTGATGGTTGAAGCTCTTGCACAGGTCAGTGCTGGGATTCTTTTGACATTGCCGGAATATAAAGGCAAACTCGCGCTTTTCGCCGCAATTGACGGTGTGAGGTTTAAAAGGGTTGTAACTCCCGGTGACAGACTTGATATGCATTGTGAAATGGTTAAATTAAAAGGCAGTATATGCAAAACAAGCTGTAAAGCTGAAGTTGACGGGCAGTTGGCAGTTACGGCAGAGCTTATGTGCCATGTTCAATGAAATGAGGCAATAAAATGAAAACCCAAATTTATCCCAACGCTGTTATACATCCTACCGCCGAAATCGCTGACGGAGTGACAATACATCCTTACGCGGTCATAGGTCCGGATGTTAAAATAGCGCAAGGAGCAGAAATATTTCCGCATGCTTATCTTGAGTACTGTGAAATAGGCAAGAACACCGTGATTTCAAGCGGAGCTGTCATCGGAACAGCGCCTCAGGATTTAACTTATAAAAACGAAAAAACAGGCGTAATTATAGGTGATAACTGCCAAATAAGAGAGCATGTTACCGTCAACAGAGCGTCAGGAGAGGGGAATATCACCAAAGTAGGCAATAACTGTCTTCTGATGATAGGTTCTCACGTTGCTCACAACTGTAAACTCGGAGATAATGTCATAATAGCCAATCTTGTTTTGCTTGCGGGGCATGTAACAGTCGAAGATTATGCATTCATAGGCGGAACAGTTGTTATACATCAGCATGTCAGAATTGGCGAAATGACTATAATGGGTGGTTTCTCAGGCACAAGACAGGATATTCCTCCTTATGCCAAAACAGACGGCAGACCGGCGCGAATAATCGGAATTAACACGGTAGGACTCAGAAGAAGAGGACTTAATCAGGAAGAAAGAACCAACCTTAAAAAAGCTTTTAACTTGATATGGTTCGGTGATTTGAATACGAAGCAGGCTGTCGAAGAAGTCAAAAACACAATTCCTACGAACAAGTACATTGAACACCTTGTCAGCTTTATAGAAGAAAGCAAAAGAGGCGTTACCAAACTTTCAGGAAAGAAGAAAGGCTCATCTGAAGGTACATCCGACGGAGAAGAAATCAATGACTGAAATTTGCATAAGAAAAATGCAAAAAGAGGACGTTGAAGGAATAATGGAAATCGAAAAGGTTTCTTTCGGCGTTTTTCACTGGTCACCGGATTCTTTTTTGTCTGAGATTGATAACATCATGGGCAATTATTATACAGCTCTGGATGAACAAACCGGGAAAGTTCTCGGATATGCCGGTTTTTGGCTTATACTTGACGAAGCTCATATTACAACAATTGCGGTTCGTCCCGAATACAGGGGGAACCATTTCGGCGAAGTTCTGCTTCAGAAATTAATTGACGAATGTTATGAAAAAATGGCAAAATGGGTAACTCTCGAGGTCAGAGCAAGCAACAGAGCCGCGCAAGCTCTTTATTATAAATATGAATTCAAAAGTTTGGGATTGAGAAAAAGATATTATCAGGATAACAATGAAGATGCCCTTATTATGTGGACTGAAAATATTTGGGACGCAAAATTCAAGGAAAAATACTCAAAACTGAAAGAAGAACTCAAAAATAAGTTGGTAAATGTTTAAACGTCTTTTTCAAAACTTTAAATATTCCGATTTTTTGGAAAACTATCCCCCGCTTAAACTGGGTGGGCTGATTGCTGCTTTTTTCTGCACTTTTCTTATAATAACCGCAACTTATACACAAGTACCGGTAGGATTTTATACTTTTTTACATGTTCCGGTATTAATGCCCGCAAATATAAAACCTATTAACGACCTTGTAAATATTTATACTTACATCCCTCAAATACCGATAGTACTCTTTACGGGAGCTCTTTTGGGTCCGAGGATAGGGTTTTTATCCGTATTTATATATATCCTTTTAGGACTTGCGGGACTGCCGATTTTTGCGTCGGGTGGAGGTTTTAATTACATTACCCAGCCGACCTTCGGTTATATATTAGGATATTTTGCCGGTTTATACCTTGCAGCAAGAATTATGTCGGGTAAAGTAACTAATTACTCAATTTTCAGAGCGAGTGTGTCCGGTGTAATTGCCATACATATTCTCGGAATAATTTATTTGATATCCATTATGCTTTTAAATCACAGTTCACTGCTGATTATACTTGGGTGGATATGGAATTTAAGTATAATACAAATAATTTACGACATTGTCGCCAGTTTTATACTTATTTCTTTAGCCCGTCCGATAAGAGCAGTACTCTGGATGGGAATGGATTAAATTTTTCTTTTAAAAGCTCTTGCCGCCATCACAAGATTTTCGTGGTATTCAAGTCCCAAATACCTGTATGCCCTGACGATAAGTCTGAAAAGATCGGTTTTTTGCCATGAATCATTTTTAGCAACAATAAGATTATCCCCTATTGTCATATAATAGGATGTTTCATAGTTAAAACTTTTAATTCCGATTTTGGCAATGGTTTCTTTAACGAGTTCAAAGCTCAAATTGTTGCCTTCGCAATGTTCTATCAGCGGTCTGATGACGGGATGATTTTTGTACTTATTTCTTAGATTCTGCATTTTAAGGCTATTTATGACCTCCGCGCTCTAAGCTTGATAAACCGTACCTGTTTAACGGACTCTAACCTTCCTCTTTTTGGATTTAAAAGCCTTTTCACCAGCTTTTTACTATTTTGCAATATATCAGGAAAGCCTCTCAAAGTCAAAGTTTACAGGATAAATTGTTACATAAAAAACAAATTTTGTTACGCTTGTGCTATCATTTAAACGACAGCACAAAGACGAATTTATCAGTCTGTATTTAAAATTTAGATTTTAGGATGAGGCATAAATAATGGGTATTCAAACGAAACATTTTATCGATGAAGAACGTATTCAGGACTTGATTGACTTAGAACCGCGAAAAACTTCCGTTAACGAAATCTTGGACGAGGCGCTTAAATTAAAGGGTCTAAAACCTGAGCAGGCTGCAGTTTTATTGAATATTACGGACAAAGATGATTTGGCGAGGCTTTTTTCTGCGGCAAAGAACGTTAAGGAACAAATTTACGGCAAAAGAATTGTTCTTTTTGCCCCGTTGTATCTAAGCAATTACTGCACAAACAACTGTCTTTACTGCGGTTTCAGAATTGACAATAAAGAAATCAGACGCCGGATATTATCTCCGAATGAAGCTGTTGAAGAAGCAAAAGAAATAATAAATGCCGGACACAAGAGAATCCTCCTCGTTGCCGGTGAAAATACTAAAATGAGCAATCTTGATTATGTTAAAGAAGTTATAGACAAAATCTATGAACAAAAACTTCTTAACGGAGAAATCAGAAGGCTGAATGTCAATATAGCTCCGCTGAGTCTTGAGGAATTTCAAAGGCTTGGCACGTTCGGTATTGGAACTTATCAGTGTTTTCAGGAAACTTATCACCGCGAAACTTATAAAATAATGCACCCGTCAGGCTTAAAGGCTAATTATGACTGGCGTGTCGAAACAATGGACAGAGCTTTATCTGCGGGACTTAAGGATGTAGGCATGGGCGCGTTGTTCGGCTTGACTGACTTCAGGTTTGAAGTTATCGCGCTTCTTATGCATGCGCAGCATCTTGACAGAAAATACGGCATAGGACCTCATACTTTGTCAGTACCGAGAATCGAGCCTGCTCAGGGTTCGGCTCTTTCCGAAGCCCCGCCTTTTGCAGTATCCGACGACGATTTCAAAAAGATTATTGCGGTATTGAGACTAAGCGTTCCTTACACGGGCATTATTCTGACTACGAGAGAGCGGGCAGAATTCAGAAAAGAGCTTATCGGACTTGGTGTTTCACAAATAAGCGCGGGCTCTAAAACCAATCCGGGCGGTTATCACGAAAAGAAAGAAACGACAGAACAGTTTACCGTAGGCGATACACGCAGTCTTGACGAAGTTATTTATGAATTAATACAAGATGACTACATTCCGAGCTTCTGTACGGCATGTTACCGCAGAGGACGTACAGGAAAGGACTTCATGGATTTGGCAAAGCCGGGGCTTATTCAAAAATTCTGCGACCCGAACGCATTATCGACTTTTAAAGAATATCTTGAAGATTACGCAAGTCCTCAAACCAAATCAGCAGGTATAAGGCTTATTGACGCCAAGTTGTCCGACATAAAAGCCAAAGATGCCAAACTTGCCGAAAAAATCACAGGTCAGCTTGAGCTGATTGATGCAGGAAAGAGAGATATTTATATCTAAACGTCTTTCTTGCCGGCTCTGTTGAAAACTTAAGGACGCCATGAGTATAATTTTTTGAAGCTGTTATGCCCTCAATATGAGGCAGGGCAAAACACAATAGATAACGCTTAAAATCACATGATAAAATAATAAAATATTCTTAATCTTCGGGCGTTTGATGAAAAAAATCCTTTTTGTATCGCATAATCTCGATTTGGGCGGAGCTCAACTGCTTTTAAAAAATATCGTCACAAGGCTGGATAGCAAACTTTTTGAAAGGATTGTGTATTCTCCTTTGGACGGAGAATTGCGGACAGCATATGAAACAAAGGGAATTAAAGTATTTGTCAGGGATTTTAAAGCCGATTGTGTCAACAGACAAAAGGATTTTGATACAGAAAGCCGAGATTTCGCAAAAAAAATAAGTGAAATAATCAATTACTGCTCAAAAAACA
>CAZEDP010000051.1:0-9777 GCA_964511035.1 uncultured Gammaproteobacteria bacterium | reverse complement strand
GTGCGTTTACGGAAAGTATCTTCCCGATGAAAGCCAGATTGCGGATATCGAGTACGGGTTCAGCATTGCAAAGGAAATAGGCAAAATAGACATAGGACAGACGGTAGTCGTCAAGAATAAAATGATACTTGCAGTAGAAGCTATTGAAGGAACTGATAAAACAATACAGAGAGGCTGCAGGCTGGGCAAAAAAGACGCCGCCGTTGTAAAAGTCAGCAAACCAAAACAGGATAACAGATTTGACGTTCCGACAGTCGGATTGGAAACCTTGAAAACAATTAAAAAATACGGGGGCAAAATACTTGCCGTTGAAGCAGGCAAAACTTTTGTTGTCGGGAAAAATGAAATGGTTAAATTTGCAGATAAGAACAAAATGGTGTTTATAGCTGTATGAAAAAGATTTTTATTGTTACGGGCGAACATTCAGGAGACCTGCATGCTGCTTACATTGTCAGGGAACTAAAAAGACTCATTCCTGATATTGAAATCAAAGCAGTAGGCGGTCAATATTTACAGGCTGAAGGAGTTGAGCTTTTCAGCGACCAAAAAAACATGCAGACGGTAGGGCTTGGTTTTTTAAAAAGCATTTTCAGCCACATTGATTTAGGACGACGTATAGTCGGGTTTTTAAAAAAAGACTTTAAGCCTGATTTGGTTCTTCTTATTGATTACGGCGGATTTAATATAAGGCTTGCCAAATATCTTAAAAAGAACAAATTTGATGTTTTTTACTATATTGCGCCTCAAGTTTGGGCTTCTCGAAAAGGAAGAATTCAAAAAATCAAAAAATACTTTTCAAAAGTAATGCTTATACTGCCGTTTGAGGAAGAAATTTATAAAAAAGAAGATATTGATGCTGTTTATGTCGGGCATCCGCTGGTTTCCGAACTTAAGGAAAGGCTTTATAAAGAAGACTTCATCCGTGAGGCGAAAATTGATGTTAACAAAAAAGTAATCGGAATTTTTCCCGGCAGCAGAAAAATGGAAATTGATTATCTTTTGCCGATTTTTCTCGAATCAGCTCTTAAAATCAGCAACGTTTCTCAAAAAGTCCAGTTCTGTCTGGCGCAGTCGTCAAATATTCCGGATGAAATGATACAGAAACATTTTGAAAAGTTTAATAAGAAACACAAAGACAACGGGCTCGAAATTAAAATTCTCAAACATAAAAACCACTCTTTGCTGAAGTTTTCAGATGTTGTTATGCTTGCTTCAGGGACGGTTACGCTTGAAGCGGCAATTTATAAAACTCCTGCAGTTGTGAGCTATAAAGGACCTTTTATCGTTTATCTTATTTATCTTATGGTGCGCTACATTAAATTTCTTGCTTTGCCTAATGTTATTGCCGATAAAGAGGTGGTTAAAGAATTTCTTCAATACGATGCCAAACCGACCTTGATTGCTCATGAGGTGTTAAGCATCCTTCATAATCAGGATAAACGCGAAGAAATACTAAAAAATTATGATTTAGTCATAGAAAAATTGGGAAGTCAAAATGCTTCTTATGAAGCAGCGAAAATTATCAATACTTACCTGAAAGAAAAAAAGCCGTGTTAGCATGCCCACATTAAAAGGACAAATTAAAATAAATACTCTCGCCTTTTTATCCGGTAAAGGCATTCTTTTGCTTGATAAAACGGTCAAATACAAGCTTATTAATTATAATCAGGATATTTCGCCGGTTATTTATGCTGTATGGCACGGCTTGCAATATACTTTTCTTGCAATTCCTAACAGAAAAAACTTAAGCATACTTATCAGCAAAAGCAATGACGGCGAGTTTATTTCCAGAGCGCTGATGCAAAGGGGATTTTCTATTATAAGAGGTTCTCATGGCAGAGGAGGCGCAGAGGCAGTCAGAAAAATCTTAAAAGAAACGAAAAAAGGCAGATGTATTGCATATAACATTGACGGTCCTCGCGGTCCCGCTTTTGTTGCAAAAGAAGGGATTGTGAAAGTTGCCCAGATGGCAAAAATTCCCATTGTCCCTGTTTCTTCTGATATTTCGCCATGTATTAGAATTAATTCATGGGATAAATACCAGACTCCGTTGTTGTTCAGCAAAGGTGTAACAGTTTTCGGCGAGCCGATAAATGTTCCCAAAAATGCTTCTGAAGAAGAAATGGAACAATGCAGGCTCAAAGTCGAAAATGATTTGTTTGCTTTGAGAGAAAGAGCGTGTGAAGAGCTGAAAAATTGGCGGTAATTCAATTAACCTTAAAGTCTTGTTCGCAAAATCAGAGTTGATTTTGTAACACTATGTAAAACTATTGCTCCAAACATGACAATTTTATTATTATTTGAATTTTAAGCATTATGTAAAAACTAATTTAAGAAGGTAAAAATGCTTAATAAAATTGGATTTATCAATATCAATACAAATAGTTTGAAGTCAGGTTCCTTTGTTTCTCAAAAGCAATTATCCAATATTAATTTGAAAGATTTAAATCAGGATACATTTATTAGTTTTGGAGCTGAAAAGAAAGATACTTATGATAGCGATATCTCCCATAATATATGGGAAGATGTCTCATTGCAGCTTTATAAAAAAGAGATAACACAATCTGAAGCTTATGATTTGATAATAAAAAAAATAAAAGACGAGGTAAAAAGTAAGAAACGAATTGAAATAAATGAAGATGACTCTTTATTTGCTCAATATCTCTCTCATATTATGATTGGTCAAGCGAGATATAACAACTTATATTTAAAAATAATAAATAAATCAAATGACATATATATAAATAAATTGAATAAACAAATTAAATCGGGTGAAAAACTTAATCCTGAATATATTAAATCAATTACCTACAATAATTCTGAAATAGAAAGAAGTTGCGATTATGCTGTCCGAAGTAAAGATTTCATTCAGGACATGAGAGTAATAGCCGATACTTCCATAAATGAATACAAACCTGAAGAAATAGAAAGTTTTAAACCTGCTAAAGACGCATATGAAATTACGGCAAAACTCTTTAAAGCTGAATTTAATCAAGAGATCAGCTCAAAAAAAGATATTGATTTTAAAGTTGTTGTAGCAATTTCAAAAGCAAATCTGGGTTTATTCAAGCATACTAATGACGAGAAATATATCTTAGAGAATTTGGATGTTATAAATCAATGTATTGAATTTTATAATAAAAAAACAATAACCGGACAGAGTTATCCGCAGGCTTACAGCAGTGTAGTCGGTTTTAGAACAATATTATCAGAGAGAAATACCAATTTTGAAAAAATTGCGGAAATTTTAGATATTAAATTTATGGAACAAAATCAATCCTATGATTGGAAAAAAATATATAAATCAGAAAATATGAAAGTATGGTATGAATTGGCTAAAATAAAAGATGAATTTATAGAGGAATTAAGAAAAATTACAAAACTTGAAAATTCTCGCTTTATTCCGACAACATTGGACTCAGTTACAAGTGAGTTATTGCGTCAGGAAGAATATCCAAAAACCTTTGATGTGACTGTATTTTTAGATAAAAGAGATGATATTCTAAATAAATATTTAATCAAGAAGAGCTAAACTTGTCGGAGCAGTTCAAATTCTAGTTGTTTTCTGTGGGTATTTCCCAATATCCTTTAAAATCGTACTTTTCACCAAAATTTAATGTTTCAAATCTTTTCATTAAAATAATTACGCTATCATTTTTACTGTAAACTAACCCTGATTTCTGTTATTTATCCTTATAAGCACTCTGTCTGTGTTTTATAGTAATTATATAAAGAATTTTTACACTTTCCTGCAAGAACTCGCAAATAATTCTGTAATTGCCCTGTCTTATTCTATAACGGTTACCATAGCCTTTGAGTTTTTTAAAGTCACAGGTTTCGGGCGCATCAACAAACTTTTCAATTCGTAGTTTTATTTTTTTTGCATCAGTTTTATTAATATCACGGAGATTTTTGACGGCTTCTTCCGAGAATCTTAGTATCATAGACCAAGCCTTTTCCAGACTTCTTCAGCGTTAACGGCCCTACCGGCTTTTACGTCTTCTTCTCCGCGCATCATAGAATCTTTTTCATCTTGAGAAAGTTCTTCGTCTTCCTCCGGTACACTTTCCCAGTCATATTCTTTTTTAACCGGAAAAGCTACTATCTTACCATTCTCAATGGTTAACTCCAATTCTGTGTTTTTATCGATTTTTAAAATATCAAGATATGCCGGAGGAATAACCAACGCATGGCTGTTCCCTGTCTTTGTCAGTTTTTTTCGCATATGTTCACCTATATTGTTTACATGTTAATAATTTAAGTATAACATATATTTTACAAAAGTATTAACTTTTGTATTCTTTTTGTTTTATTATTGTCATACATTTAAAATATATTCCTAATAGCTCATTTAACTTTTCTTTAAAGTAGAATAATAGAAAGACATACTAACGGAAAACAAAAAATGCTGGCAAAAAGAATAATTCCCTGCCTTGATGTAAAAGACGGACAAACCGTCAAAGGCGTTAATTTTTTGAATTTAAAATACGCAGGCTGCCCTGTTGAACTTGCTAAGAGATATTCTGACGAGGGCGCGGACGAGCTTGTGTTTTTGGATATTACCGCAACAAATGAAGGGCGTAAAACAATACTCAGTGTTGTTGAGAGCGTTGCAAAACAGGTTTTTATACCCCTGACGGTTGGCGGCGGGATAAAAAATATTGAAGACATCAGAAATATACTGCTTGCCGGAGCTGATAAGGTTTCTTTAAATACTGCGGCTGTAAATAACCCTGAAATAATAACTCAGGCATCAGAGGCTTTCGGGGCACAGTGTGTTGTAATTGCGGTTGACGCAAAGAGAGAACCTGATGACTGGTATGTTTACATCAATGCAGGTCAGAAAAAAACCGACATCAAAGTCAGGGATTGGATTAAAAAAGTAGAGGAGCTTGGTGCAGGCGAAATTCTTCTGACTTCAATGGACGCGGACGGCACACAAAAAGGCTTTGACATTGAGCTGACAAGAATGGTATCCGAAAATTCCAACTTACCTGTTATAGCCTCAGGAGGAGCCGGACCTGTTTGTGAGCATTTCGAGGAGGTCTTTACCGCAGGCAAAGCCGATGCGGCGCTTGCGGCATCAATTTTCCATTTTGGTACTTTAAGCCTCAAGGAATTAAAGAACTTCCTCCACGACAAAAATATTCCTGTAAGACTTTAGAAACTCAATCCTTCTTTTTTTTGCTTTTGATTGAGCGGACATTGTTTTCTTTTATATCTTTAGGTTCTTTTTTACTTTTTTGTTCTTTTTCGTTTTTTTTGTCTTCAATATTTGTCACAACTGAAAGATGTCTTTTGAATTCTTCGTAAAAGCCGCAGTTCTTCACATACAGGTTTCCTTCAAGCGACACCATACCAAGTGCAAGTGCCTGCAATAACGGGCATGCAACTCCTTCAATGAAATTCCTGCAATCAACGCATTGATCATCCGGCTCAATGTGGACACTGTCTTTAAAATAATACATCTTTCATCCTTACGACGACAATTTTCGAAAATTGAAAAAACTAGTTTGTTATTTTATTATAACCGATTTATTACTCTCATAGGAATGGAATTTTTTAGAGACTTCCTCAAAGTTTTAATATAAATAAAAAAAAGGTTTTAACAAAATTTAACAATAGCAAAAAGATATACCTAATATGTAAAATTTTATTACAAAATACATAACTTTTTGAATTTTGTGTATTTTTTTTGTTTTTATTTAAGTGAAAGCATTCAGCGGTTCTAAATTAATAAAAGTATTATATATTCTGCGTTATAGTAGTTTAAACGGAGGCAAACTTGACATGATTAAATCTATCGGAAAAATCAACGGTCTAATGCAGGGCGAAAAGGCAAAACCGCCTGTTGAAACAGCAGGACATCTGGCAATGGGACAGCCTCAGCCTCTATTTCAAATGGCAGCCGGAAATTCAACAAGCACAGGAAGCACCGGAGGCAGCCTTGACATAATGGCATAGGAATATTCCAATCGGGAACTCGGGGAAAATTCGGAGATTGAAAATGCAAAATAACTTTTTGCACAAGTGTATGGTCGCAACTGCAGTAATGTTTTCGGTAACGGTTGCTGTAGATGTAATGTTAATAGTACAAAGCTGCAATTCCTGCATACAAAGTTATGTATAAAAAGCATTTAAAGAGGCGGCTCCTGAAGGAGCCGCCTCTTTGTGAGTTAATATTCAGCTTAAATTAATACTCCCTGAGATTTCAATCTCTTTGTTAATTCGTCAATGTTGATATCTTCGACGTGTTTATTGCTTTTTACGGCAATTGCGGCTGCAACGCCGGCAGCTTGTCCGGTTGCCATACAGCATGGAATTTCTCTTATATTGTTCAAAATTTCTTTTTCAACAGAAATACTTCTTCCGCAGATTATCAGATTTTTGATTTTTTCGGAAATCAGGCATCTGTAAGGGATATTATAGTGCCCGCCGGATGTTGAATAATCGGGAGCTCTTGCAATGGTATCATAGAAGCTCAACCCTTCATCCTTTGCACCTAATCGATAAAGTCCCTTAATTCTTCTCGTTTCTCTAATCCCTATTTGAGAGGCGGTATCAATAATATAAATATTTTCGCATCCGTCCGCTGATTTTCTGAAGGCTTCAACGAGTTTATAAATTTGCCATCTTCCTTTAATTTCGGCTTTTGTCAACTCTTCGGTATTAAACGGATAAATATTTTCGATATGAGAAATATTAAACCAGATTGTATTCGGGTGGAGTGTTTCTGTCCATCCGCCTATTTTCACTGAAATACCCAAATCTGTTATAAGTTTGTTAAAAGCGTCCGGATTTTCATCTGCAAATTTTCTAAATCTCTGTGTATCAATTCCGCCTGCTCTAAAGCCTATTGTTAGGGGCATGAGATTTTTTCGCTCGTCTATATCGGTTCTGATTCCTGACATTTCAGCAATATCCGCATCTCCGGTTGCATCAATAAAGACTTTAGCTTTAATTAATTTTTTGCCGTCTTTGCCTGTGGTAACAACTCCCATTACCTTTGAACCGCTTAAAACAATTTCGGACACGAAGCTATGGTACCTGAGGTATAAGTTATCTTCCTGCATATAATTGTCAAAAATTCTTTTCAATGTTTCAGGATCAAACAGAATGTGTGGTCCTAAATTTTTAGCCTGATTTTCTTTGAGCAGAGATTGAATAACTTCTTCGCAAAACCCCTTAATGATTTGTTCCTTGCCGTCTGTCAAACCCACAATGAGGATAACCAATCCGCCGGTTGACTGACCGCCAAGATAGCCGTATCTTTCTATAATTGCGGTTTTAAGTCCTTCTCTTGCGCAGGATACAGCGGCACTGACCCCGGCAGGTCCGCCCCCGCAAACCGCGACATCATATTCAAAAACTTCTTCCATATATATACCTGAAATTTAATTAAATTTTGCTGTATCAAATTATTATGGAATATCGCCTTTATAAGCAGGAACAATAACTTCGGCGGACTTTTCTATTTCTGTTTTTATGCCGAAAACTTCAAGGTATTCGGCAATGCCGCCTCTCATTTTAACAGCGCCGGTCATCGAACCGGCAGGACCAATGGCTTTTATTATATAAGGGGATTTGATTTTGACCTGATTTACCATGATATTATTGCCGGATGTTACAATTTCGCTTGTAGTTACAAGTCTTTCATTATTGACTGATATTGCTTCAGCTCCGGCGGCTCTGAGTTCGTTGACAATTTTGAGAATATCGTCGCTGTGAACATAGCCGTCATTGTTGTATGAAGAAGGATCAGCTCCGATGTTTTCAATAGCATTCTGCTCAACTATTTTTATCACAATCCCTTCACCCTTCAAAGAAGTCAACCCGGCAATTTTATAAACTTTTTTTATTCGTTCGTTCGTCAAAAAGCTGGTATTTTTCCCTGATGAAATATCATACAGGTCTTTTCGCAGTTTCGCTAATTGTTTTTGCATGTCTGTATTTTTGCTCTGGGTTTCTTTTAGCAGTGCGATTAAACCGGCAATTTGTCTGCTGTCGGATAAGCCGGTTTTTTGTGCTTCAATGTGCTTTTTGTACTGGGTTGACAGAAGAATACCCAAAAACAAAGCGATCAAAGTAACGCATATTATGTATCCCGAATTACGCTTTTTAACTGCTGTTTCAATTTTTTCCGGAGTATTAGCCACTTAAAACTAAAATCCTTTGCCTTACATTCTCTTTTTTTTTATATTTACTAGTATCAGTATAGTACTTAGAAAAAATAAAAGTAAATCAGTTATTTCGGATATTTTATAAAGAATATTAATAAAAGAAAAGAGCAGTAATGATTGATCCTAACCTTATTATAGAGATGGCAGAAAAGCAGTTAAAGACTGTTTTTGACAATTTCGAAAAAATCAGGGATTTTAATCAGGAAAAAGTCCTTAATGCATTTAAAAATAACAGAATAGGCGAGGAGCATTTTTATACCGTCAGCGGATACGGGCATGACGATATGGGGCGTGAAGCCATAGACAGGGTTTATGCAGATGCATTCGGCTGTGAAAGCGCGATTGTAAGAAATCATTTTGTTTCAGGCACCCATGCCATAGCCTGCGGGCTTTTCGGAGTTTTGAGAAGCGGCGATGAACTGCTTTCCGTTGCAGGTGCTCCGTATGACACAATGGAAGAAGTTATCGGTAAACGCGGCAATATAAAAAGCTCGTTAAAAGGGCATGGTGTAAACTATAATGAAGTTCCTTTGCTGAACGGCTGTGATATTGACCTTGAAGGCGTTGACAAAGCAGTGACATCAAAAACCATAATGGCGTTAATTCAACGCTCAAGGGGTTACAGCCTGAGAAGGTCAATTGATATCGAGCTGATGAAAGAAATAATTAAAATAATCAAAAACAAAAACCCCGATTGTATATGCTACGTTGACAACTGCTACGGTGAATTTACCCAAACGCAGGAACCCTCTGAAGTTGGGGCTGATTTAATGGCAGGTTCCCTTATAAAAAACCCGGGCGGCGGTATTGTCGAAGCAGGCGGATATATTGCAGGCAAAAAGGAGCTTGTCGAACATGCTGCTAACAGACTGACAGCTCCCGGCATAGGCTCAAAAGGCGGAGCAATGCTGAACCAGTCAAGGCTGATTTTGCAGGGATTTTTTATGTCGCCTTCAATTGTCTGCGATGCACTCAAAGGCGCGGCGCTTGCGGCGAAAATTTTTGCTGATGGGGGTTATGAGACATATCCCGATGCATTTGACGAAAAACGAACCGATATAATTCAGCCAATTAAATTCGGTGACAAAGATACCTTAATTAAGTTCTGCAAACTTCTCCAATCATACAGCCCGATAAATGCTCATCTGACTCCGGTTCCCGACGAAGTCCCCGGTTATGACAACAATATCATAATGGCGGGAGGGACTTTTATTGAAGGCTCAACAATAGAACTGTCGGCAGACGGTCCTCTAAGAGAACCCTACGCCGCATATCTTCAGGGCGGATTAAACTACGCCCACTGCAAGATAGCATTAAGGGGGATTATTCGAGGGGTTAATGAGGTTAATTTTAATTCTTTATGATTGAGAAAAGCTTTTTAATTGACTTAAGAGTTAGACAGCGAAGGCAAATTTGAATGTGATTTGTTTATTGATGTATCATCAATGATTAATCTGTCTACTTTAGGCAAATTAGCTGTTAACTTTTATTTGAAGCATTACTATATATATTTTGAACTTGCTAAATCTCTGATATAAGTTCGACATTTCTCTGCATCATAAAATTTTCCTTGTTTTTCACACATTTGTGCTATTTT
>CAZEDP010000050.1:0-9943 GCA_964511035.1 uncultured Gammaproteobacteria bacterium | reverse complement strand
ACGGGATGACGGAATGTTAAAGAGGATTGAGATTCTTCGCTTCGCTCAGAATGACGATATACGCTCAGAATGACGGTTCAACGCTAAAGTAAGACAGATCCTCACGTTCGCGGAGTTTATACTGAGCAGAGCGAATGTGCTCTCTGAGGATGACATGGTTTGTTATGGTTGGGATTACGACCTTGAATGACATGTCCTTTTCAATAACAAAAAGAGAGGGAGCATTTGTCCCCTCTCTTTAAGCTCAATTAATTACCTTCTACTGCTTACCGGCGCCATCAAACATGTTTTTAATTCCGCCGAGTGAGCTGAGAACACCGCTTGATTCATAAGGCATATAGACAACTTTGTTGTCCTTGCCCGAAACCATTTCCTTAAGAGCTTCAACATAACGGACGGCTATCAGGTAATTGGCGGGGCTGTCTTTTTGCGCCAACGATTCCGTTACCATTTTAAGTGCTTTTGCTTCGGCGTCGGCAATTTTCATTCTTGCTTCAGCCTCACCTTCTGCTCTTAATACAGCCGCGGCTTTGTCACCCTGAGCTTTATTGATTTCGGATTCTTTAACACCTTCCGCTTTAAGAATAGCCGCGCCCTTTTCGCCTTCTGCGGTAAGTATTGCTGCACGACGGTCTCTTTCTGCTCTCATCTGTTTTTCCATTGCGGCTTGAATGTCTTTTGGCGGTACAATGTCCTGAAGCTCGACACGGTTGACCTTCACGCCCCATTTTTCCGAGGCTTCGTCAAGTATTGTTCTTAATTTGCTGTTTATTGTGTCCCTTGAAACAAGCGTCTGGTCTAAATCAAGTTCGCCTATAACATTTCTGAGGGTTGTTTGAGTGAGCTTTTCAATTGCATCGGGCAGGTTTGCGATTTCATAGACCGCTCTGACCGGGTCGGTTATCTGGAAATAAATCATTGCATTGATGCCGATTGATACGTTGTCCTTAGTAATAACGTTTTGTCTCGGGAAATCGTAAACGGTTTCTCTAAGGTCAATCTTGTCGGCTTTTCTTGTTATGATGTAAGATTCGCCGGATAAGTTCGTCTGGATATAGCGCCAGTGAATTTGACGGGGAACGTCAATTATGGGCCAGATAATGTTAATGCCTGATTCAAGCGTGCGGTTGTATTTACCCAAGCGCTCAACTACCATAGTCTCTGCCTGTTGGACAATTTTGACACTTTTGGATACGAAAGTTACTACAAGAAATATCAATACGAGTAAAACAAAAATACCCACTGCGGCCTCCTTTTAAGCTTCATCTACATACATAGTCTGATCTTTAAATTCTTTAATAATGACGACTTCATTTTCTTCAATGTCTTTACCGCTTGAAGAACGGGCTTTCCATTCTTCTTCGTAAACTTTGATTCTGCCGGTTTCTTCGGAATTAACAATTTTTTTAATAACTCTGGCGGTTTTTCCTATGTAACCGCTAATGCCTGTCTTTTGGGTGCTTGAGTTCTTATACAGGTGTTTTCTCAGTTGAGGGAGTACGAATGTACAGATTATAAACCCCGCCAGCGCAAATACAAAAAGCTGCCACAAAAGACCGACATGAAAATATGCCAGAATCGCGGATATTAAGCAGGCTGTCCCCAATCCTGCAAGGAAAAACCCGGGTATGAAAGTAAAAATCTCAAGGGTGAATAAAATTATTCCTGCTATAAGCCAATAGTACCACATTAAAATATGACTCCTTTCCTGCGTAAACTTCTTTTTAAAAGTTATTTTAACAGAATTGGAGCAAGAAAAATAATGATTTGAATTTTTATATATTGTTAATGAGTTTTTTATTTATATCAATGAGCTTTGTTTATCTTGCGTTTGCGCCCCAGTTTTCCCAACCTTGTTCAATTCTCGACTTCAAATCAATTTTTTGACCGAAGGCTTCTTTAACTCTGTTAGTAATACATCTGACGATTTTATCCATTGATTTTACAGTGCCTTTAATAGCATCGCCCGGTCCGGTCAGATTCAAATGCCAAGTTGTTTCAGGAATGGTTATTTCTTTTTCTTGGCTTGCTTTTCCGGCAATGTATTTGAGCCTGACTTTCTCATCGGAACCTGCATCTTTAGGCAAAAAGCGGACTTCCAGAACATCATCCGCCGGTGTATCAGCGAATATTTCGGTGCCGCGTTTTTCTAAATAATGTTTTATGTCTCTTATTAAAGGCTTTTCTTGTGCTGCAAGAGCGAATTCTTTCGGATTGATAAATTTGATGTTTCCCTGAAAACTTACTTCCATAATTTTGTTTCCTTTATTCTCATTTATGCAATTGTTAACTTGCATTATTAAACAACTCTGAAAAATAAAAATTGCCTGTTGCTTAAATATTTTTTCGAGCAACAAAGCAAACCGCCTGTTTGAAAGTAGTTCGGGTAATTAACCGTTCTTAATGTTTTGTAGAAAATCTTGGCAAACTGTAAAAAAAGAGTTTTTAATTCCGCAATAGCCCGTCACATAAAGAATTGGCTTGCGGAGTGCGGAAGTTTTTTTATTAATTTAATTGTTTTTTCAAGCTCTAAAGTCAGCTCTTCGTATTCTCTTCTTTCTAAAAGCCTTATAGCTGAATTAAAACTGCTGCGGATATTGTTTTCAATTTCTAATTCCGTTAGTTTTTTCTCGGGCTCAGAGCTTTTATTCCTAGCGGATTTTCGGGCAATGATCTTTTCAAGCTCGACTTTTGCTTCTTCATGGTCAGGGTTAATTCTTAATGCGGTTTCAAAACTGTCTTGAGCAAGACTGTAATCAGTTTGTTTTAAATATATTTTTCCGAGAAGAAAATATATTTGATCATTCTGTTTGTTGAATCTGGAAATGGCAACAAGGCATCCTTCCGCCAAGTCATACTTTTCACATTCATAATAAGCCTGAGCCAAGTTGTAACTGTAATTGTCACTTTTAGGTTCAAGTTTAACCGCTTGTCTAAAATATGTGATTGCTTCTTTATAATTCTTTAACGCACAACAGGCAATTCCTGCATAATTGCAGTTGTCAGGATCGCCGGAATTTATAAAAGCTGCTTTTTTGTATGCTTTAGCCGCATTTTGAAAATCCCCTTTGCTATAAAATGCCATCCCCAGATTTATATAAACATCAGTATCTCTTGTGGTTAATGGTATTGCCTTTTTAAAGGTTTCTATAGCCGAATCGTAATCCTCTAATTTTAAATAAACTACACCAAGATTGAAATAATAATCAAAGACCGAATCATCAAGTTCAATCGCTTTTTGGAAATTTTCGACAGCAAGCTCGTATTGCTCTTCTTCGTACTTGATAACGCCCTCGTTGTAATAAAAATCAGACGAATCAGTATTTTCCATATCTAACCCTTAAAACAAATATATAATAATTATATACTACATTTATAAAAAAACAACCGCGGAATGAAAATTGATATGAGTTCACAACAAAATCCCCGCATAATTTGCGGAGCAAATAACTCTTTTACTCCGCAATCAAAGTATTATTATCAATATTCAAAATATAATGGGTACTTCTGGCTGTACCCAGCTTTATTAACATATTCTTATCAATCAAATCAAAAATGTCTCTATTAGCACTGTCTTGAGAACAGTTGCAAAGCTTTGCCCATTTTGAAGATGTTAAATTGCCTTCAAATCCGTCCAGCATTTTATTTATGACTTTAGTTTGTCTCTCGTTTAATGTTTTATTTGAGTGCTGCTGCCAAAATAAGGCTTTATTAAAAATACTCGCCAAAGTTTCTTTCGAATTCTCTATTGCATTTAAAAGACAGCCAAGAAACCAAAGAAGCCAATCGGTTATATCAAGAGAGCTCTTTTGTGTTTTTTCCAAAATATCATAATAATGTTTTCTTTCATTTCTTATCTGTGCGGACATACTGTAAAATCTTTGATTTGTATTTTCTGATTTAGCCAACAGCATATCGGTTAAAGTTCTGGCTATGCGACCATTGCCATCATCAAAAGGATGCAGTGTAACAAACCGGAAATGAGCAATTGCAGCTTTTATAATCCCGTCTAAATCATCTTTTTGATTAAACCAGTTTAAAAAATTAGTGATTTCGTTATCTAAATAAACAGCATCGGGAGCCTGATAATGTACTTTTTCTTTTCCGATAGGGCCTGAAACAACTTGCATGGGACCTTTTTTGTCGTCACGGAATTTAGCGACTCCTATTTTATACATACCGCTGTAGCCTGTCGGAAACAATGATGCATGCCAGCCAAAAAGCCTGTCTTTTGTTAACGGTTGATTATAATTATTTACAGCATCGAGCATCATCTCGACAAAGCCTTCTACATTTCTTTCGATAGTGATGTTTCCGCCGATATCTATACCTAATCGTCTTGCAATTGAAGATCTTACTTGTTCCGTATCAAGTTTTTCTCCTTCTATTTCGCTTGATTTTAAGACATCCTGAGTTAATGTATTAAGCAAAGCTTCTTTTTGCAGATTAAAACCTAAAGCCGCCATCCTGCCAAGCAATAAACCTTGAGCAAGTTTAACTTCAGATAGTTTTTCAAGTATTTTTTCTTTATCCCAATAAAAATTGGGCCAATCTTTATTTTGATAAATATACATACTTTTCTCCGCAGATTATGCGGAGATTATAACTCATTATCTCCGCAAAGTCAAAATCATATTAGGAATTCTTGTTGGTTAAGAGTTTATAATTTTATCTTGTCCGCGTGGGATAAAGCCCACCATAGTAATATATTGTAAAAATTGTATTTATGTTTAGCCTTTTTAACATTTTAAATGCCCTATGATTTTGTCACAGGGCACCATTTATTATGTTCAGTTTAGAGAGTGTCTATACAGACTCATCGAAGGGCTTAACATCAAGTTCTTGGCTGCCTATTATTTTGATCTGCTTATTTATCCATTCATCAATTTCTGAAGGAGATTTTGGAGTAGCAAAATACTCTGCTGCTCTTTCCCTTAGACCTTTAAGTACAGGGAATTGCCTAATAAGTTCCTTTGTACAAGGACCATTTACTAAATTTGAATTGAAACCCATAATGGTCATTGGTGATTCATTGTACATAACATCTGCAACATGACCTACTCTCCCAAAAACATCTCCGCCTTTTAGAGACATTCTTGTTACCACTTCCATAACGTCGACGGTTGGAACTTTTACACCAAAGGCAGTGTTTTTGCGTGATTGTGTTGTGAAGGGACTGAAACGAATTTCCATAGTTGTTCTCCCTTTTCTTTTTTTTCGTTTTAATTTTTTAAACTTCTTACTTTATCGTTAAGTTAAAAAAGCAAAAATAAGCGCTTTTAATTAAAATAAAAGGTAAAAATATATAATGACTTTCAATTTAAAAGAGAGGCTCAATCAACCTCAGGTCGAGGTCATTAATATAGTTCCTATTAAGGTCTTTGCGATTATTTCGCGCATCTCTGATACTATAGAGAGTTCTTTACTTATAGTTTGGTTTCTTGTAAAAACATCCTTTTGTAACGGGACCAATCCGGTTGATACCTGGAAAGTATCTTTTCCATAATTAATATTTGCTGTTTGATGCGGATTTGATAATCTTTTGGATGTTCCAAGTCCGTTAAATCTTGCAGTCGCTTTACTGTCACTTTTTGTGCACGCCAAATCACAAGCTGAGAGCTTCATTTTCTTCTTCCTTTTTTGTTTTTAAACTTCTTACTTTATGTTAAGTTAAAAAAGCAAAAATAAGTGCTTTAAAATTAAAGGAATTTCGATTATAATTAATTCATTAATAAATAATAATTAATGTTATTAATTAAAATAAAAGGAAAAAATATAATATGACTTTCAATTTTAAAGAGAGGCTAAATCTCGATGATTTATCACTAAAAATCCTCTCTCTGCTCCAAAAAAATTCCAGATTATCAAATTCTGAAATAGGGCGCAAGATTGGTTTGTCACCTCCTGCTGTAAATGAGAGAATAAAGAAAATGGAAAAGTCCGGAATTATTAAAGGATATACGGTTGAGATAGACCATAAAAAAATGGGATTCGAAATAGAGGCATATATTAATGTGAGTTTACCCGGTTTTTTTGGTCCAAAATTGAAAGAAGCGGCAAAGTCTTTTCAAAGCATACCTGAAGTTATTGAATTTAATAATGTGACCGGCGGTGATGATATAGTTATGAGAGTTTTAGCAAGCTCAATCGATCATTTGCGGGTGGTAATAAGTAAAGTTGCACCGCTGGGACAAATGTACACCAGAATAATCGTAACTGAATTCAAAAAACAGCAGTCTATTAATTTAGAATATATAGACAATCTTTCTCCTGATGAAAAATATTTTGAAATCGATTGATTATTGGTCTTGATAATAAAAACAAACGATAAACCGCCATCAAATTAATGATGGCGGTTTATCGTGGAGTTTATTGGACTATTTTAGAACTTTTTTACTTGAAAAAGTTGCTTGAATATCTGACTTTATAATTTATTTGAATAAATCAAGATATTCTTTAAATATAAATAATCTGTTTCTAGAAGATTTTGTTAAATTAATTAGGATTCCCAGACCTTCAAAATCCTTTATTAAGTTATTTGCTGTACTTGGAGCAATTTTAAGATGAGTAGCAATCAGACTTGCATCAACAACAGGGAGAGTATATAGGAGTTCTAACAGTTTTTTTGCTTTTTTAGATTTTACGCCAAGAGCAATTATTTTATCTTCACAGGTATTTTTTAGTTTTATTATGTTTTGCAGAGTCTCTTTTCCTTTCTTTGATGTTTCAGCAACACCTACTAGGAAAAATCTAATCCATTGCTCTAAGTCATTAGATGATCTAACCATAGTCAAAGAATTATAATAAGACCCTTTATTCTTTTCAAAAAATTCAGATAAATAAAGAGTTGGTTTTTTTAACATTTTTTTATCTATTAATTGTAAAGTTATCAATAAGCGACCAATTCTACCATTCCCGTCACAATAAGGATGTAAGGTTTCAAATTGATAATGTCCAATTGCTATTTTTATTAAGTTTGGTAATTCTATATTATTATTATGCCAAAATTTTTCTAAATCAGTAATAAGATCAGGGAGATCTTCCGGATGTGGAGGTATAAACATAGCATCCTTAATAGAAGAGCCGCCAACCCAATTTTGACTTTTTCTGATTTCTCCGGGTGATTTTTCCTGTCCCCGAACATCTTTTAGTAATATTGCGTGAGTTTCATTAAGCAAACGCATGGATAAAGGTAAATCATTGAGTTTATTTATAGCGTAATTAATCGCACTTATATAATTATGAACCTCTCTAATATCATTTTTTCTCTCAGGTAATATTTCATCTTCAGGTAAAATTAACTCATCTATTTCGGTATGAGTTCCTTCTATTAAGCTTGAAGTTCTTGCTTCTTTTGTTATGTGCATACCTATAAAAAAATCTATATTAGGTACTAAAGTAGAATAAGCATTAAGTTCTGCAAGCTCTTGAATTGCTTCTTCCAAGAGAACATTAATTCTTTTATCACTCCATTCAAAATCTTTATTTACAAGGAAAGGGAGAAAGCTTTTATATTGGTATTGCTGTTTAAAAATTCCTGCTTTAAATTTATGTTCTTTATTCATTTCAACATACTCCAGTGAAGAATTATCCAAACATAATAATTTTAGTTTTAATAAAATTATTATGACTTCTTATTTTGATTTTAGCCATAAAATCGAAATAAGGCAATTTATTATTTTCAAATTAAAAATAAATTAAAAACATACAAAGATTAGTCAATTTTAATTTTGATATAGGCACAGTTGAGAAAATCAAAAAATATAAAAATGAACAAACGATAAACCGCCATCAAATTAATGATGGCGGTTTATGGTGGAGGTGAGGAGACTCGAACTCCTGGCATCCTGCGTGCAAGGCAAGCGCTCTACCAACTGAGCTACACCCCCGCGGTGTATTTGATTAATGGGCCATCCTGGACTTGAACCAGGGACCTCACGCTTATCAGGCGTGCGCTCTAACCACCTGAGCTAATAGCCCCCATTTACAATTATATAACTTATCATACATAGTCTTTGCAATCAAGAGTTTTTTGCTTTGAGGGTGCAGAAAAAGTATGATAATCCGAAATTCAGCTCCTGTCTTTAATAAAATTTTCTACCGACCTGTCGTAAGACTTTTCGCCTGATTTAGAAAAGAAACAGCCCGGTATTTCGTTGTTGCTTCTGTGATATGCTACACATTCACAGCAGTATCCCCGCTTTGAACATGACATATATGTGCAGGCGCAGTTTTCAAGATTTTTGCTGACTTTGCATTCCATAATAAAATTTCCTTTAAAACTTTATCTGTATTCATTATAAAACAATTTAAGTTATGGATTTTGAAAAAATTTTTGCGGCTCAAAAATAATTATTTTTATTAATAAATGTAACAATTACACTATTAGGGTATTCAGATAAAAGGCAGTATTGCCGAAGAAAATAAAGTAATGATTTTTAACTCATACTTTAGTATAAGAAATACCTAACCCCAGCATAATATCAAAAAACTGAATATATATTTAATATGAATATAACAGCTGTCTTTATAACCAAAAAAATCCTCGCGTGAGAAAAACCATAGTTTCAGGGATGTATCGTTAGATAAGGAGAATCTTTATGAGTATCGTCGTAAACACAAACGTCAGTTCTTTGATGGTTCAAAGAGGACTAACACAAGCAACAGACGGCATTGGCAAATCATTAGAACGTTTGTCAACCGGTTACAGAATCAACCGTGCAGCAGATGATGCCGCCGGCTTAACCATTTCTGAAAGCTTAAAAGCTCAAGGAAGAGGCGCCGCGATGGCAACACAAAACGCACAAACAGGTGTCAACCTTCTTCAAACAGCTGAAGCAGATCTCGGGATTATTCAGGACAACCTCCAGAGAATCAGAGACCTGTCAATTCAGGCTGCAAACGGCACAAACGGAACTTCCGAAAGAAACGCTATCAAATCAGAAGTTGAACAGCGTGTAAAAGAAGTAACAAGAATAGCAAATTCTTCCGCATTCAATTCTATTAAGTTATTGGACGGCACAAGTACAGCTCTTGCACTTCATATCGGAGCAAATTTCGTAGCAGACGCAGTAAGCTTGAACTCTTTAACAATAGGCGCACCGCTTGATAAAGCAGACGCAACATCCTTAGGCTTGAACAGTTCAAGTGACGCAACCTTCTTAACAACACAGTTTGAAAGCTCAACGAAAGCTGCAAGCTATATTTCATTAATCGACACAGCTATTTCAACAGTATCAAGCAGAAGATCGACTATCGGATCTCTTCAGAACAGATTAGATTCAGCAATCTCCAGTTTGGCTGTTAAACAGCAGAACATGTCAGCTGCAGAATCCAGAATTAGAGACGTTGACGTCGCTAAGGAAGCAGCAGGATTAACGAAAAACCAAATCCTCCAACAAGCTTCAGCAAGTTTACTTGCTCAAGCCAACCAAGCACCGAGTATCGCACTTTCTTTAATATAGTGCCGTTCAAGGACGATTTAGCGTTAATCGATAAAATCAAACCTGAAAAGAGTCTGCTCTAGGGCAGACTCTTTTCTTTTCTGTTTTTACAGGTCAGTTCAGCGCGGATTCTATTCTTTCCATATTGAACTGTGTAATCTCCGCCAAGGCATGCAAAAGCATTGCCGCAACCGAAACTTCTTCTTTCCATTCTTTAAATCCGCAGTTATGAGGAAGAATTGAAAGAGGATTGTTCGGAAAATCCTTGCATATATCAGGTCTTTCATTATATCTGGAACACAGATTATCCTCTGTCAGGTAATTACAGTGGTAAAAATATATATTTTCATCCTCATCCAGCTGAGATAGGACGAAATCTACATATTCGGGGAAAATTTCTTTTGCCTTTTCTCTGTTTTCATAAGGCACAACAACGCTTGTAAACTGCGTTGCAAATTTATCGCCGTTTTTTGCTTTTTCAAGAAGTGTCTCATAAGAAT
>CAZEDP010000049.1:0-9956 GCA_964511035.1 uncultured Gammaproteobacteria bacterium | reverse complement strand
TTGGATAGCAGAAAAACAGACCGTCAGAATGTACGAATTTTTCGAACTCTCATACTAAAGTATGATACACTTTTTTTTTATAAAACTAAATATATTTCAAAATAAAAAATGTATTTCTGATATTGCAAAACGATTAAAACGTAATCATAGCAAGTAAAAAAGCCGAATAAAATTCGGCTTAACATTTTTTTACTTTTAAGAAGTTTATTTCTGAAAATAAGAAATAGAAAGAATTATTTTATTCTTTTGCGGGTAAATCCTTTATTACATATAATACTTTGTCCTTGGTTGATTTCTTCATTTCTGAAACATAATCATTGGCGATTGTTCTGATATTACCGTTTTCATCTTTTTGAGAAACTTCTTCTAAAAATCTTTGATACTTAAGTTTATCCTCTATGCTGAGTTCATTCTGAGCTTTTCTTGAATTTGCGATGTCATGGATACTGTGAACGATTTCTGCTCTGTCTTCACTTGATTTATGAGGACCATACATTGTTAAAAACCGGTCTAAAACCTTAATTCTTGTTTTATAATCAAATTTTTCTTCAACCTGCGAAAGGGCAAACATAGCTCTTCTTCTAACCTTAATGTTCCTGTCCGCAGAAGCTCTTTCAAGTAAAATATCAATAGCCTGCTGTCTTAATTTTTCATTTTCAGTTTCATCTATAAACACTCCCATATAATTTACACCGCATTTTGCTGCTTGTTCGGAATCCTCATCAAGAACTTCCTGCATAATATCGGTTCCGCATCTGCCTACCAGTTCGAGATTCTCATCAAGAACTTCTCTCAAAAGATCTATTGCGCATCTTCTGGTTTTTTCATCATAGTCATTTAATAACTCTAAGCCGGTTGCAAATTTTTCAAGAACATTTCCTTTCTCGACGGGTGTTTCCGAAGGTTCCTGTTTAAAGTTTACTTGATTATTTTTTGGTTGTGAAACGTAACAATTTCTTACATTGATAAGATTTAAACCTGCAACTCTCATTCTTAATATTCCTTTTCATCTCTATATTTTTAGTTATTTTTTAAATGTTGTTTAAGATTATAATGACCACTCGAAATTATAACGCAAAAATTTTTATTTTTCTAAAAATAAGGTAAAATTATTAATATTCTTAATAAATTGTTTACAAAAAGCGAAAGAGTGCATGGATATTAAATTTGATAAATACTCTTTAATTATTGACGGCGAAAGAATTTTAATAAAAAGCGCCGCTTTTCATTATTTTCGAAGTCCCGGAGTAAAAGCTTGGCGTGACAGGCTCTCTAAAATCAAAGCCTGCGGGTACAATACGGTTGATTTATACTTCAACTGGGGCTTTCACTCCGATGCATCGGGCAGGTATCATTTTACTGGCGTCAGAGACGTAAAACGGCTTCTTGAAATTGCAGCAGAGCTCGGCTTGTTTGTAATAGCGAGACCGGGACCGTATATTAACGCAGAAATTTCAGGCGGAGGTTTCCCTTTTTGGCTTTTTAATGTTGAAGGGGCAGTGCTTCGCAACAGACAGGGGTTTGATTTTATTTATTCCAAGCCTTATATGGATGCTCTGAAGGAATGGTATTCACAAATCATCCCCATAATTAACGAATGTCCGAATATCATTGCTCTTCAGGTTGAAAACGAGTATTCGACAAATTTTGAAGAAAACGATTATATCAACGAACTGGTCAAAATAGTCAGGGATTTGGGAGTAAAAGTCCCCCTGTTCCATAATGATACTTTCTCTGCCGGTTTATATGCCAATTTGACGGATATTTATGCGATTGACACTTATCCGACAATGAATATGTCTTCCGACTGGAGAAGAAATCCTTTTAATTTCCAGTCGCTCGATTTTATCGAGTCAAATATCAGAGGCTATTGTCCTAATTCACCGCTTTTTATTATGGAGCTTCAGTCAGGCTGGTTTGATAAATGGGGCGGACATGGATACGAAAAAGTCAGAAAAACTCTAAACGAGAGCCATCTAAACATAATGACAAAAACCCCGCTTTCTCAGGGGGTAACGATATTCAGTCATTATATGGGCGCAGGAGGAACTTCTTGGGATAATCTCGGATGCGATGAAGTTTATTCTTCCTATGATTTTGGAGCTTTAATCTCTGAAGACGGGAGTCTGACGGAAAATTACTTCAAGGCAAAAGAAATCAATTATTTTTTAAATTCTTTCAATTTTGCCGAAACTGAAAATGCAGACAAAACAGGCATTATAGAAGAACAGGAAAATATTTTTTCCGTTGTAAGAAATGACAATATTAACAGATGCAAATGGCTTTTTGTAAGGAGTTTAAATCACCACGACGTCAATATTAACGTGCTCAATAATTATAATTTTGAACTAAAGCCCTTTGACATGAAAATTCTGCCCATAGAGCTGGATTTAACCGCATGCCAAATCAATTTCTGCTCGCTGTCGATTTTGGGAAAAGTAAATAATAATGAAAAAGAAACTTTTGCCGTAATCTTGGAAGATAATCAGGAATTGAGTATTTCAGATTATGACGGTTTTGAAATCCCCTCAGAATTTAAATATAGAGAAGAAAACGGATTAACAATAAGAATAGAAAGCACAGAGGAGCTTGACGGCAAAAGGGTAAGATTTTTCAAAAATAATCAAATAACCGAAATTTTGTTTTTAAGCAAAGAAACGGCAAACAGGACGAAAATAGAGGGAGACAATATTTTTGAAGCTCCTGAATTCAGCTTTGAAAAACGCAGTACAATAAATTGTCCTTTAGAGAATGCCAAATTATATAATTATTCTCCCGAAAAAGAATACGGACGCAAATTAGAAGGGTTCAAGGAAATAACAGACGGCTTTGACTGTATTTCCAACAGGATTTATGACCGCTTTATAGTTTACAGAGCGATTTTCAAAGAAAAAATCTCTTATGTCCATTTGAAATTAAAACACTGTTATTGGGCGTTTCTAAACGGCAAAGCTATTTCTAAGAGGGATTTGTTATATTCGCACGAATTCTCTTCAAGACTGCATTTGCCTGAGGAACTGTTTTTTGAAGACAAAGACAATGAACTGACAATTATTGTCGAGAACTTCGGTTTTGACAAAGGCTTTATCAATTCCCCCGCTGAGCCGCGAGGGATTTTGGAAATGACAGTTCATCCGCATGAGCAAGCCAAATGGTATATTAAAGGCGGACTTGAGGCAGAAAAGTTATTAAAATCTCAATCTGAAGAAATACTTGAAACTCAAAGCACTTATTTCAAAATTTTTCAGGCGGAATTTTCTGCTGATACACTCGAAAACAAAGCATATTATGTAGTTTTTGAACACCCGCCCTTTGACAGGGCTGATATTTACCTGAACGGGACATTGACAGGCAAATACTGGCGCAATAAAGGACCTCAGAATGTATTTTTCCTGCCCGAAACCTTTGTAAAAGAACACAATCTTTTATCAATACTTATCTGGGACAAAGACGTAGACTTTGAACTGAATGAAGTGAGTTCAAGTATTACGGTTGAAAGCAATAATACACCTTAGCTAAAAACCCTGTCCAAATTTCTATACTGGATTGCTTCAGCAATATGCGAGGCGTCTATATCTTTTTTACCCTGAATATCGGCAATTGTCCTCGAGAGTTTCAAAATCCGGTCATACGCCCTTCCTGAAAGATTCAACCTGTTTATTGCGTTTTTAAGCAGATTTTCGCAGTCTTCTGAAAGCGGGCAGTATTTTTTTATCTGGCTTGGAATCATTTGAGAGTTGGAGGTTATATTTTCGTCTTTAAATCTTTCAACCTGAATTTTTCTTGCTTTAACTACCCTTTCTCTGATATTTTCGGAAGATTCGCCTGTGGGTTTTTTATTGAGAAGTTCATCTTCGCTGAGTCTGGAGACTTCAATCTGCATGTCAATTCTGTCGAGAAGAGGACCGGAGAGCCTTGACCAGTAACGCTTAATCTGATAATCCCCGCATGTGCATTCTTTCAGACTGTCGCCAAAATACCCGCACGGACAGGGGTTCATTGCGGCAAGCAGTATAAAATCCGCCGGATATCTGACGCTGATTTGCGCTCTTGAAATTACGACCGTTCCGTCTTCAAGCGGCTGTCTTAATACCTCCAATACCTGTCTTGGAAATTCCGCTACTTCATCTAAAAATAAAACGCCTTTATGAGCTAAACTAATTTCTCCGGGCTTCGGAGTTGTTCCTCCGCCTATGATACCCACTGAAGATGCCGAATGATGGGGAGATCTGAACGGTCTTGAGGTAACAAGAGGGGTGTCTTTGTCGAGTAAGCCGCTTACGCTGTAAATTTTGGTCAGTTCAATCGCTTCGCTTAATTCCAGAGGGGGCAGTATTCCGGCAAAGCACTTTGCGAGAAGCGTTTTACCCGAGCCGGGGGAGCCTGACATAAGGATATTGTGTCCGCCTGCGGCGGCTATTTCAAGCGCTCTTTTAGCTTTATCCTGACCTTTAACGTCTTTGAAGTCATAAATATTATTTTCTTTTTGGTTATTTTTCAGATATTCGTTTATGTTGATTTGGAAAGGCTCGATTTTAAACTCTTCAATACAGTTCGGATTAAAAAACTCCACAACGTCAGTGAGGCTTTCTGCCGGATAGACTTCAATGCTGCCTGCTAAGGCGGCTTCTGCGGCATTTTCCTTCGGGACAATGATTTTTGATACGTTGTTTTCTTTCAAGCCCATAATTGTCGGAAGAATTCCGCTGACAGGTCTTAAACGTCCGTCTAAAGATAATTCACCGATAAACGCAGTATTCTCTGTCATGCTTAAATCAATATCGCCGTTGGCGGCAAGCACTCCCACTGCCATCGGCAGATCAAAGCCCGAACCTTCTTTTTTAATATCGGCGGGTGCGAGATTGATTACGATTTTTTTTAACGGGAAAGAATACCCCGAGTTCTTAACAGCCGAGCGGATTCTCTCTCTTGCTTCCTGAACGGCGGTATCGGGCAAACCGACAATGGTCAGTCCGGGAACGGAATTGCTTGTATCGACCTCAACGGATATTTTATATCCTTCTATCCCTATAACGGCACCCGTTAAAACATTAGCAATCATTAGCTTTTCCAATTAAGGTTATACAAGGAGTATAAATAAAAAACAAAGTCATTACAAAGGGGGTGTTAATTTTTCGCGCAATGTTCAACGGCGCGGCTTCAGCCCGCCGTTAAGGGAAAGGTTATATCATAGGCTTTAAGGATGCGGAGTAACAGCCACAATCGTTATTACTGTTTTATCAGGACCATAATGCCAAAACACCCTGAATGCTCCGGGAGTTTTGTTTTCAATATACGATTGAAAAATGTCTTCTCCCGAGTTTCCTTTAAACGATTTATATTTATGGGTATGCAAGCCCGGGTATCTTGGATTTTCCTTGAGCTTATCCAATGTTTCTTTTATTTTTTTAAGCTTTTTGACTTGCCCCTTCTTTTTCAGATCTGCCAAATTACTTTTGGCTTCATCTGTATATTTTAAAAGATACATTTTATTCCTCTATGTCAGCCCAAAATTCATTCTCCAGTTCCGATATTTTGCCTGCGGCTGATTCTTCCAATCCTCTTTTTACTGATTCAAGCGCATTTCTGTTTTTGAACAACCATGCTTCTTCGGCAGGGATTTCAACTTTTGGCTTGAGAACTATAACACCGTTTTCAAGCAGTTCGGCATCATAGGAAGTTACATCATCAGGTGCCAGCTTACCGATAGTTATTCTTTTTTTTGAGTCCATTTTTAAATTTTTTTCTACCATAGCCATAACGGTTTTCCTCGAAATATTTTCTATTTTTATTTTAGCATATTGTGGGAATATTCCAAGTGGGAAAATTATAATTCCCACAAAAATAACTGTTTTTATTCAAAAATTACCCAAAAGTTTTATTAAATTTCAAATTAAGTTATATTAGAATCAGCCAATAAGAAAGGAAACATTTAATGAACCTGTACGGTATTGTTCTTGCGGGCGGAAGCGGAAGCAGGCTCTGGCCCCTCAGCCGTGAAATGTACCCTAAACAGCTTTTGAAGCTTAACGGAGATAAAACTCTTTTTCAGTCAACTTTTTTGCGGCTTTCAAAAACTTTGCCTGCCGAAAATATCATAACTGTTACAAATATCAAGCATAAAACCGATATAAAACTTCAGTTATCAGAGCTGAAGGACTATTTACGGAAGCAAAACGATTTTGAAATAATAACCGAACCGGTCGGAAGAAATACCGCGCCTGCAATAGCGCTTTCGGTGTTTTATATTTTAAACGCCCTCAAAGACGAAACAGACCCTATAATTGCGGTTGCGCCTTCGGACCATTTAATTCAGAGTGAAGAAAAATTCCTGAAAGCCCTTGAGAAAGGAGTAAAACTTGCCCAAAACGGTTATATAGTGACTTTCGGGATTCAACCCGATAAGCCTGATACGGGCTACGGTTATATAAAGACAGTTTCTGACAAAGAAATAAAAGACATTTCTGCCTGTGCGCTAAAAGCCGAAAAATTTAAAGAAAAACCCACGCCGGAAGTGGCTCAAGAATATTTTAACGACGATACTTTCTTCTGGAACAGCGGAATTTTTATTTTCAGGGCATCGGTATTTCTCAAAGAGCTGGAAATGTACTCAAATGAGATTTTTAAAGAACTGAAGGGTATTTCTTTTGACAGAGAAGCCAGTCCCACTTTAAAGTTTGAAGATTATTCCCGTTTACCGGACTTATCGGTAGATTATGCGGTAATGGAACATTCCAAAAAAATAGCTCTGATACCGGTTGATTGCGGATGGAACGATATGGGCTCATGGCAGGCTATTTACGATACAGCTGATAAAGATGTTCAGAATAATTTCATATCGGGAAATGTTATTGATATTGAGAGCGAAAATTCTCTGATTTACAGCACATCGAAACTGGTGACAACAATAGGGCTGAAAGATACAGTCATAATTGAAACGGATGATGCAGTTCTAGCCTGTGACAAAAACAGGACGCAGGATGTAAAGAAGATTTTCGAACAGCTTAAATGCAACAATGACAATGCCTGCAAAATTCACAGCACGGTATATCGACCTTGGGGTTATTATACTGTTTTAAACAGAGGCGAAGGCTATCTGATAAAAATAATCGAAGTAAATCCGCAGGCAAAACTCAGCCTCCAGATGCATTATCACAGAAGCGAACACTGGCTTGTCCTTTCGGGTATTGCCAGAGTTATAAAGGATGAAGAAGAAATATTTTTAAACCCGGGCGACAGCATCGACATACCGACGGCAGTCAAACACTCCCTTCAAAATCCGGGCAAAATTGAGCTGAAAATAATCGAAATCCAAAGAGGCAGCTATCTCGAAGAAGACGATATAGTCAGATTTGAAGATATTTACGGAAGGGTTTCAATTTAGCCTAGTTGTTGCAGGATGTTGAAAGCCAAGCCTGTTTGAAATCTTCAACAAACCGGTCTTTTTTTGTTAAAAAGCTTTCGACACTGTCCAACAGCTCTTTTATCTCCGAAGAGATAATCTTATCCCTGTAATCCTTATCAAACATTGTCCTACTCCTTAGAGAAACCATCTGTTATATACATCGGATAACGGGGCTAAAACTTTAGTTTTGGGTGCCAAAAATTAAGAATTATAAAGTTTTATTTTTTAAAGTAATATTAAGTAAGAATTACTGAAAAACCTGTTTATATGCAAAAAACTAAAAAAATCAGTTTCTTTTTATTATTTTTCATATTGTTTCTTTTACTTATAAAAGGATGCATAAGAGCCGACATTCCCGAAAAATCTGCTGTAAAATCTGACGCCGAGAGCTTTACAATCTCGAATCCCAAATCCCCCGGTTCTTTTAAAACAGTTTTTAAAAACGGGGTTGAATATAGAGTTGCCAGAGGCAAAATCGGCAGTTACGGCGGAGCTTTGCATTCTTCCACAATAGGAGAAGGACCGAAAACTTTTAATCCGTGGACTTCTATGGATGCAACATCAAGCGATATGGGACAGCTTATGTTTGACGGACTTGTAACGACAGATGCATATACGGGCGAAGTTATTCCGATGCTGGCAAAATCCTATGAAATCAAAAACGGCGGTAAAGAATATATTTTCAGGCTGAGAAAAGGGCTCAAATGGTCGGACGGAAAGCCAATTACGGCAGATGACGTTGTTTTTACGTGGAAAAATCTCGTCGGCGAGGGTTACGGCAATACCAGTTCGAGAGATAATATGCTTATAAACGATAAATTCCCGTCAATTCAGAAAGTTGACGGTTTAACCGTAAAATTCACCTTGCCTGTTCCGTTTTCTCCCTTCTTGAGACAGCTGAGCAATCCTATCGCGCCAAAGCATGTTCTCTACGGCATTTATAAAAAAGGCAAACCGGCTTTTAATTCTTATTGGGGAGTAACTACCCCTCCGGAAAATTTTGTCACAAGCGGGATGTTCAGGTTAAAAAAATATATTCCCGCTCAGAGGGTGGAGTTTATCCGCAATCCTAATTATTATACGGTTGATGCTGAAGGCAAGAAACAGCCTTATCTTGATAAATATATTATTTTTATTGTCGGAGATATTAATAACGAAATTCTGAAATTCGAAGGCAAAGAGATAGACCTTTTATCGGTACGAGGTTCAAATGTTGCAAGGTTCAGACAGCTTGAAAAAAATTCCGATTACAAAATGTTCAATCTCGGACCGGATACGGGTACACTGTTTGTTTCTTTTAATATGAACAATCGAAAAAACTCTTCCGGAAAGTATTATTTGCCTCTCTACAAACAAAAATGGTTCAGGGATATTAATTTCAGAAAGGCTGTTGATTATGCCATTGACCGTGAGAGCATAATATCGGATGTTTTAAGCGGAGTGGGCGCGCCTTTGTTTACCGCAGAGCCCTTGATGTCAATCTTTTTAAATCAAAAACTAAAAAACGGGCATCCTCGCAATCCTGAAATATCAAAAGAATATCTTAAAAAATCAGGGTTTTATTGGGATAAAAAAGGAATTTTGCGCGATAAAAAAGGGAATATCGTTGAATTTACTCTTTATACAAATGCCGGCAATACCGAAAGAGAAGCAGTCGGAGTTATGATTAAACAGGATTTGCAGGAGCTCGGCATGAAGGTCAATTTCAAACCTATCGAGTTCAATGTTCTTGTCGGCAAAATGACGGACGGCTTTGACTGGGATGCGATAATCATAGGACTTACAGGAAGCACCATTGAGCCGCACGGCGGCAGAAACGTCTGGCAGAGCAGCGGTTCTTTGCATTTATTCAATCAAAGGTCCGAAAAGGATTACAAACACAAGCCGGATTTGTTTGTATGGGAGAAAGAACTGGACAATCTCTTTGAACTGGGGGCAAGGGCACAAAGTTTCAAAGACCGCAAGAAAATTTATGACAAATACCAGCAGGTAATTTACGACAATCTGCCGCTTATTTATTTGTATTCACCGTTAAGAGTTAATGCTGTCAGAAACAAATTCGGCAATATGAATCCCACGCCTTTAGGCGGCACAACACATAATCTGGAAGAAATTTATTTTAAAGAGTAAACACTACTCATTATATTCATTTCCAATCGGATCATAATTTATTTCAAGCAAGTATTTTAAATATTCATAGTCTTTTTTCAGATCTTTGCTTTGATTAATCTGATTAGCCATTAATTCGAGTTTATATACATTATTATTCTTTTTGACAGCGAAATAAATATAACTTGATGCACCGTCATCTCTAACTCTCACTTCATACTCTTCATTTTTAAAACTGTAGATATTTGTTGACAGACCTATTACATCAACATCGACTTGTGCTCCATTAATAATATTTTGAAGATTTGAAATTTGTTTGTTCAAAAACACATGAGCGGTTTTGATTTGATTGTCTGTTAAAACCGAATCAGGAGTTATTTGAGCAATGTTTTTTGTTGTTACTTTAGGAGCAGGAACGCTTTTACAACTATCATCTTTTTTT
>CAZEDP010000048.1:0-10088 GCA_964511035.1 uncultured Gammaproteobacteria bacterium | reverse complement strand
TAATCTTTCCAAGTGGCTGCGTTTACAACAGCTCCCATAGCTTCAAGAGTCCTGTCAAATTCCCCTGCCGGGTGCTTTGGGGTGCCCTTAAACATCAGATGTTCTAAAAAGTGTGATATGCCGCTTATTTCATCAGCTTCGTTAAGTGAACCCGTTCTTACCCAAGTACTTATATTTACGAGCTCCCCCGGCTTATTAACAATCACTACCGTGTGTCCGTTATCACGGACAAAAACCTCGGCAGGATTATCCAGAAAAGGAAGTTTTACGGACTTTTGCATCATTGTCTTACCCTCTATAAAAATCAAACTGTTTTTATTATACGCAAACGTGCCCAAAGTTCATATTTTGTAACAAAAGCAAAAAAATTAGCAATTTTTATTCTTTATGTTATTTAAGAATATTGAAACAATCACAAAAGACTAATTCTATAAATTGTATAATAACTTTAGGGAACGGATAGGGATAAAATGTTAATTTCAAATGTAGGCTTCAATCCGCAGATTAAAAGACAAAATTACAATAAGTCAGAAAGAAAAACGATTGAAAAAACTGGCAGTGTGGCATTCGGGTTGTTAGGTTTGTTCAGACCAAATAAGTACGAAAAGGCTCTTATTGCAGCCGATATTACTAATAAAAAAGTGATTGATGCTTTCGGCAAATTAAGCGATCACATTGATTTCAACCCTTTTCTAAATGAAGAAACTCATTTTGGTTTGCTAAATGAACCTGCTGATGTGTTGAAAAAGGCAGTTCATATTATTGAAAAATTTATTCTCAATGAAGAAAAACAACCTCAAAAGCTTCGTGACTTGAGAAAAGAGTCTACCGTTTTCAGTACTTATGCCAAGATGCAAATTCCCGAAAACTAAACTTTGTCTATTTTATCGTTTATAAATTTAGCGTTTTTGGAACCTGCCCAGTATCCCAAACCTATCCCAACAAGCGAGCCTGCCGGACCTAAATGGGATAATATTGCTCCGAATAATGCCGAACCTCCCAGTATTGAAACTACGTTTACAGAGGATTTCACCGTTTGCCTGATTGAGTTATTAATTTTATCTTTAATCTCATTCGGTTCATTGAATGCTTTATAAATTGACGGGAGTTCTAGAAGAGAAAATGCTGCTACGGTTAACAGCGGCAGTCTTAAAGATGCACGCCCGAATATTCTTTTTAATAATGATTTTTCGGTCACTTTATATGCGGGGACAGCTTTTTTCATTATATCTATTCTTTCGGTTTTCAATTTATCATATTGTTTAATATTCAATAACTTTTCTCTAATGAAATCAATATCAAACAAGGTTTTATCAATGTTGTAAAGAAACTTAGATATTTTCCCTGTATATTTTCCTGTACCTTTTAACAGCGGCTCGAACCACGTTCCTCTGAAGAATGAAAACACAGGCTGATAATCGTGAGGAATGGAAGGTTTGTAAGCTTTGCCCTTTACAATTTGATTAAATCCGTTTCGAATATCCCTGAAATCCTCAGGTACGTTTGCAAGCAGTATTGCACCCGCTACAGCAGTTTTAAAATAATCCTTCTGCTCAATACTTTCTTCCAGTCCCATACCTCTGCGGAAATACGGTACACTGTCGGCTAAACCGATTGCAAAGTCTTTCAGATTGATCTCATTTTCCAATTCATTTTCTTTGTCACAAGAGCGTTCAAATGTGTCTTTCTCTTCTTTTATCGTCTGTTTTGAATTATCAAGCTCCTTTTTCGTTTCAATTTTATATTTTTTATCGGTTTTATCGGCATTACTTGAAAGCGGTTTAAAAATGCCGCCTTGATTGATGTTAGGAACTATCTCTACAGTCGGAAACTTATCCATATCCCTCCGCATTGCCGTAAAATTCCCCAAGAAAATGCCCCTTCTATTTATATAAAAACAAAATATGTTTAAAAATTGATAAAAATACAAAAACATGAGTTGAAATATTACAAAATTTAAATTCCAAATTTTGCATATATGTAAATTGAAATATATAATTAATAGGGTGAGAACAAACTATTTTCTTAATCCGCGGATATTTATAATGACATTTAAAAGCAATTTATCTTTTACTCTTGCAGAAGTCCTTGTAACTATGCTTGTCATTGGTATTGTTGCAGCTTTAACAATCCCACAATTAGTCCAAAGTATTCAGGACAAAGATTTTAAAACCGCATATAAAAAAATGTATTCCGAGCTAAATCAGGCAGTTAGACTTATGGTTGTTCAAAAGGGAGGCAGTTATGCCAATATATATGATGCAGTATGTTCAGATAATGATTGCGCAGCAAATCAGTTTAAAAATGACTTAGAAGGGTACATGAGCTTTGCAAAAACTTGCGATAACGCGATGGGCTTGGCGGATGGCTGTTGGTATGACAAATATAAATTTCTGGGCAGTTCCGCAGGTTACTTTAACAGCTTAGGTTCAACGATTTATTCGTCAGCAATTATGTCAAACGGAACGCTTGTTTTAATAAGATTTAGACTCGACGGCACCGGATATTTTGTATTTGACATAAATGGCTTCAAACAACCCAATACAGCAGGAAGAGATGTGTTCTACATAAATATAGAGCCTGACGGAACGGTCAGACCGGTTGCGGATGCAGGCAACTCGGTTTGTGATCCCGATAATCCTACCACATACGGCTACGGCTGTTCAGAAAAGTTTTTATATGAATGAATGTAATATATTTGCAATTTCCTGACAACGGAAACCATTTTTGCCTTATGATTTATACATAGATAAATAAGCTCAAAGTATGACGGTAAATAAAGATTTAAAAAGCTCCGAAATACCCATTAATGATGCTACGCCAATGCTTAGACAGTACATTGAGATTAAAAAACAGCATCAGGATACAATATTGTTTTACAGAATGGGGGATTTCTACGAAACATTTTTGGAAGATGCAGTTCTTGCATCAAAAGAGCTTGAAATAACGCTCACCGGACGTGAAGCCGGTAAAATCGGCAGAATACCAATGGCGGGAGTACCGGTTAAAGCTGTTGACAATTATATTAAAAAGCTGATAGAGAAGGGGTTTCGTGTTGCCGTTTGTGAACAAACAGAAGACCCTCTTCTTGCAAAAGGACTTGTAGAACGTCAGGTCGTAAGAACAATTACGGCAGGAACTCTTACCGAAGAAAATCTTCTTGACAGCTCAAAAAATAACTACCTTGCGGCTGTTTATAAACCCCAAAAAGAAAAAGGAGACTTCTGGGGGCTTGCATACACCGACGTTTCAACGGGCGAATTCAGAGTCAGCGTGCTTGATTATAATTCACTTCTTTCTGAGCTCGACAGGATAGCCCCTGCTGAAATTATTGCTCCTTTAAAAAAACTTGAAATTAAGCCTTTTCAGGTTGTACCCGAAGAAGAGCCTGATTTACCAAATGAAATTCTTAAAAACTATAACTGTATTAAAAGGAATCCACGCAGTTTTAATGAAACATCAGCAATAGATGCTATTAAGAGAATATTTAAGCTTACAACCATTGAATCATTCGGTTATCCGAAGTATGCGGCCGGGCTCTGCTGTGCAGGAGCAATATTGAATTACCTTGAAGAAACCCAGAACAATGCAATGCCTGATTTTGACATTATAGTGCCATACAGCCTGGATAACTTCTTATCAATTGATGCAAACACAAGAAAAAACCTTGAGCTGACAGAAACTTCCCGTGAAAAGGCTTACAAAGGCAGTGTTCTATGGTCAATAAACAGGACATCCACAAATATGGGGACAAGACTCTTAAGAAAGTGGATACTCCAGCCTTTATGCGATTTGAGAAACATAACTTTAAGGCAAGACGCAGTTGAAGAGCTGTTAAATACCGCCAAGATAAGAGGTGAAATAAGTTCTCTTTTGAAAAAAGTATCCGATATCGAAAGACTTTCTTCAAGAATCAGCAACAACAGCGCAAACGCAAGAGACTTTTCAGCTTTAAAGGATACCCTAAAACTTCTTCCGGAATTTGCAAAGCTCCTTGAAAGTTTCAATTCGCCCTACCTGTCAGTATTTTCATCCGGTAACAAGAGATTAACGGATTTTGCCAACATTATCGAGGCTACAATAGCAACAGACCCTGCGGCAGGGTTAAGAGAAGGTAACATTATACGAAACGGCGTCAATCAGGAGTTGGACAGATTAAGAGACTTATTACAAAATGGAAGGCAATGGCTTGAGAGTTTTGAAGAACAGGAAAGGAAGAATACAGGCATAAAATCTTTAAAAATAGGATACAGCAAAACTTTCGGATACTTTATTGAAGTAAGCCATGCCAACTCTTCGCTGGTTCCCGAGTATTTTATACGGAAACAAACTTTGGTGAATGCCGAACGATACATCACCCCGGAATTAAAAAACCATGAAAGCGAAGTTCTAAACGCAGAAACAAGGCTAATCGAAATAGAATACAAAATTTTCTGTGACCTGCGCGATTATGCAAAAGAATTTGTTCCCTATATAAGAGATACGGCGAAGTCATTGGCACTGCTTGATGTTTTGATATCTTTTGCGGATATAGCGGCAGAATATAACTATACCAAGCCCATTGTCGATAATTCAGACAAAATTACTATTGTGCAGGGTCGTCACTGCGTAGTTGAACAGCTTCTTCCCCTTGGGCACTACGTTCCAAATTGTCTTGATATTTCCGCCGGCAACTGTAAAACCGATAACGATTATAATTTTATGATTTTAACCGGTCCGAACATGGCAGGTAAATCAACTTATATGAGACAAAATGCTCTTATTGTTATACTGTCGCAGATTGGAAGCTATGTTCCGGCTAAACATGCCCACATCGGTTTGGTTGATAAGATTTTTACAAGAGTGGGTTCTGTGGATGACATTTCTGTCGGACAGTCAACCTTTATGGTTGAAATGAGCGAAACGGCATTTATTCTCAATCACGCAACCGAACGAAGCTTTATTCTTCTTGATGAAATAGGCAGAGGGACAAGCACTTATGATGGAGTAGCCATTGCATGGAGCGTTGCCGAATACATATCACAAAAGATAAAGGCTCGAACGATTTTTGCAACTCACTATCATGAGCTGAATATAATGCAGGAGCAGTTCCGGCAAGTTGCAAATTATCAAATAACCGTCAGCGAAAAAGACGGTGAGATAGAATTTTTGAGACAGGTTGTCCCCGGGGGAACAAACAGGAGCTATGGAATACAGGTGGCAAAAATGGCGGGACTTCCAAATTCTGTTATCAAACGCGCTCAGTCTCTTATGCACAGGATGCAAAAAGATTACACGGCGAAATTACCCGCAGGAAAATCACAAAACAGCGAAATAGAGATTAATACCCCACAGCTTTCACTGTTTGAATAATTTTAAGAAAAGAATTCTTCCGGTGTTTTGTCAAGTTCTTTACACAGTCTCATAAATGATTTGACACTGACTTTACTTGAACCGTCTATTAGGAATTGAACCGAAAATCTTGAAGGATACCCATGCAGATTTGCAAACCTTGCAATATCATCACGGCTTGTTCCTATATACTGGGCTAATCTTTCAGCCAACAAGCCTCTGGCTGTTTTCACATCCATACCGGCAAGCGCTGTATAATTCAGCGAGGACGAAGCTTTGTGTCCGTTTCCGTTAAATATGGCAAACAGATTTGTCCCTGTCTTTCCTGATAGTACGGCTAATTCCTCGGCATATAAGTCTGTCTTGCCTTTCAGTTTAGATATAAAGGTATCTTTACCGTAACTTATAGCTCTGGCGGCATCATACAAAGTCAGGCTTGAACTTTCAAAAATCCTTATCATTTCTTCTAACCCTCCGTCACCGGCTTTAATTCTGGAATAGCCTAAATTAGATGCTGAGTTAGCCGTTGCGGCTTCTGTTGGTGTTCCGTGCGTAACTGAAATCGAGGTTGAGGGATTTTGGGAATTTATGATCTCTGAAGCGGACGGTTCAATTAAATTTTTTGAAGGTCCTGCCTCCAGGGTAGAAGAAATAATTTGTTGCTTGGGTTCTAAATGTTCAATGCTATCCTTTACAGGTTTGGTTACTTCTTTAACGGCTTTGCCGTCAGATTTTTCGAAGAGTTCATTCAGCGATACTTTATACACTTCGGCAAACTTTTTCAACTCATCCAATGTTGCACCGATTAGTCCGCCCTCAATATTTTGAATTTTATGGTAATCTATGCCGGTTTTGGAAGCGGCATCCTTAGCTGACATTTTGCTTCCGTTTTCGCCGGCTTGGTATCTTGCTAAACGGAGATTGTTGGACAAAAGATATCTTGCATCTTTTGACGGGATTAATTCAATGTTATTAAAGTCTAATAAATGTGAATTAAGCACATTTCCTTCGTCAAATATCTTAAACAAATTCGTTTTTGTCTTAATTGAAAGAAGATATATTTGATGCGCGCTGAATTTATAATTCTTAGCCTCATTAAACATATGATTAAGTCTGGCAGCAGTTGTTCCGATTATTTCGCAGGCATCCTGAAGCGAAACCCCACCCTGAATTAATGCTTCTTTCAGGCTTTTTAATTCCGTTTTTACAGGAATTATATCATCAAAGGACTGTATCTCAGCAGCTTTAGTCAATGCTTTAGGTGTTCTTTGTTTTGGTGTGGTTATAATTACCGGTTCACTGTTTATTAAAACAGTGTTTGGTGGATAAATATCTATATGAGGCACAAGATGGCTTAAATTTACATTATCCGCAAACAGCCTGCTTAGAGGCACTTCATAAACTTCGGCAAATTTCTTCAGTTCTTCTATATTTGCCCCTACCGCACCTGCTTCTATATTATTTATGGTACCGACAGCTATTCCTGTTTTTTCTGAAACTTCTTTCATTGTCATTTCAGCTATGTTCTTTCTAATATTGAAAAGGTTATCAGCAAGAATTGTTTTAGCATTTTCCGAAGGGATTAATTTAGAGTCATTTAATTTTAAGCTTTCTGACTTCAAAACATTATTTTCATCAAAAATTCTGAACAAGTCGGTTTTTGCTTTTATTGACAAGAGATAAATATGATGCGCTCTAAACTGCATTTTTCCCTTTAAACTTGAAGTTTCCTTGAACAAATTCTCAAGTTTACCCTCCGAACATCCCAACACTTCACATGCATCTTGAACTGTGACTCCGGCCTTAATTAATTCTTCTTTCAGCTTAATTAATTCGATCTTAACGGGTATTATATTATCAAAATTCATGACAGTTTTGGGTCTGGTTAAAACTCTCTTTGCCTTTGTCTCTGCGGCATGGGCTGTTATAATCGGATAGTTTGTACCCTCGGGACGATTTATATCAAGATGAGGTACAAGATGGCTTGATGTTTCGCGTTTGGTAATTTCCACCGCTTCAGCACCGCCTTGAGAGGTTGTGTCAATCACAACAGAGGGTTTTTCTGCCGGTTTGGCAAAAAGCTGTTCGAGTTTGGCATTTTTATATGTTTCAAGGCATTTGAACAGGTTAGGTATGCTTATGCTTTGTCTGCCGTGTTCTATATTGCTGAATGTTTGAATAGCAATGCCGGTCTTATCTGAGGCTTCTGTCTGTGTGGCAATCCCTTCATTTATTCTTGCCTGCACTAAATTGTCTTTAATTCTGTTTTTGGCTGTTTCGAGGTCAATATCGGGAAATTCGGTAAAGTTTAATTTTTCGGGCTTGAACTTTTGTTCGCCGTCTAAAATCACAAAGAGATTTTGCCCAGTTTTTTTGGAAAGATCAAAGATTTCCTGTCCGTAGAAAAATATTCTCGAGTCATCTTTAAACTTCCGCATAAGCTGGAATGGTTTGAGGGACAGTTGTTCGCAAACATCCTGAACAGTGAGACCAGCATTGACTAAAGCTTCTTTTAACTTAACCAGTTCGGGCTTAGAAGGCATTATATTGTCAAAAGTCAAAACCTGCGGTGTCTTTTGCAGTGCTCTGCTTCCTCTGCGCCCTTTTCTTCCGGAAACTCGCGGTATTTCGGCAGGTTTAGGTTTATATCTGTCAAGCTGGCTTTGAATTTTGGCATCAATTCCGGATATAAAAGGCGCTTTGGTGTAAATCATATCTTCTACAAATGTTATAAATTGTTCTCTTTCTACCGGCTTTAGCTCTGCTTTATGTTTGGTTATAAGATAATCTGCAAATATTTCGGCATTAACCGCAGGTGCGAACGGAAGCTGTTCAGAATTACCTAATATAGAAACTGCCTGATTCTCACTCTTTAAACCGAATAATTTTGTTAAATCAGGAGCGGATATAATGCCCCTCAGAACATAGATATTGACCTGTTTACAACATTTACCGACTAACGGCTCCGATTCATTAACCAGCGGATGTGTTTGAACAACAAATTTGTCTCCAACAGAGGCTACTGCGGGTTTAATTATTACGGTATCGGGCTCAACAACAGCCGACCGTTCTATATTTGTCTGAGGTATATTAACACCCAAGTCATTCTGCACTATTTCGGTTTTATCAACAGGTTTTATCGGTTCGGTCAGGTTCCCGGATGTTATGTCTAATACATCAGAACCGGATTTTGGTATTAATTCCACTTGAGCAGGTTGATTCCCGGCTAAATCAACTGCGGGACGAGAAGCAGAAACATCAGAAGATGCTGCTTCAGCAGATTTTACTTCGACTGAAGTCGCGGCAGCGGGCTTAATACTAATTGGTCTGTCAGGAAGATTTATTTCACTGCCGTCTTCGGCATATAGTTTAATTCTTTGTTTCAACATGCTTTGGTCTTCAATTATAGGTCCTTTGCCTTTTAATTTTTCTGCAAGTTGTCTTTTAAACTCATCCGTTATTTGTCCGTTCTTTGATTGAGTGGTTCTTTCAGTCGGAGTGATACTGCCAGGTTTATTGAGACTGGATTTTTGAATTTTCAGCAAAGAAATCAGGTTTTCTATACTTTCAGAAACATTTGCATCAGGATCATAAAGCAGTTTGCCCAGCTCGTTCTTTATATTTTTTAAATCCGGATCAATTACTTTATGCTCGTTCCATAAGAACATTGTTAGCTTATCAACAACAACCGGCGGCTCAAAAGTAAGATGAGCATTTCCGTTAAACACATTTTCTAATTGATTTATGTCCAACGTACCGTCAAGAGCTTTACAAATGCCTTCTTTTGAAATAATCCCGCTGTCAACGAACTGAGTGAGTCTGCCGGGCTGTAATTGAACATTTAACAGAGAAAATCTAATAAATTTGTCTTCCGGTTTTTGAATTTCTTTTGGTCTTATATGATCTCTTTTAGTTTTTGCAGGAACTTTTGCTGCCACATCGGTCTTTGGTGTTTGAACAATTGGAGTTTCTACGTTTTGCGGCTCAACTGTTACTGCTTCCGCAGCTTCTTTAACCCTACCCGAAGGTGATGCCGCTTGGGAAGAATCTGTAATAATTATAGGCGGGGCATTTGGAGTTCCCTTGCGTGCAAGAGGAACTGCATCTTCAACAACAGGAACATTAGGCAAATCTTTAGCCTGAACTGCCTGCGAAGCGGCTTCTTTTGCTTCTCTTTTTGCAAGTTTCGCTAAATTGTCGGCCAATTCAGGCAAGCCATGTTCCCTGGCATACTTAATAATTTCATCATCGGGTGTTCCATCCGATAACATACGGTGTATTGTGTTAATATCCTCAACAGTATACGGGGTACCCGCTTTGAGTATTTGAGGTGGTTCTGCATTAGATTTTCTTCTTTTGGAAATCGGTCTATCAATAATTGTTGCATGTTTTGGATGTCTTCTTGTTACACTTTTTCCTTGTTGAGACCTGCTTCCTCTTGTTTGTAATTTTTCCCATTCTCTTTCAAATCTACTATGTGCCAACTCAAAAGGATCATCCGTCGGTTTGGGTTCTGTTGGAAAACCTATTTTCTTAGGTGGCACATCAGCAAGACCTTCATCCCGAAGTGATTTCGTTGAGTGCGTCCTTGGAGTAACCCGAGTTACTTCAACTACTCTGGGTTTTATTCCTGCCGCTTTTGCAATATTCGGTGGTATCGGATCATACGGAGTAGTATGCTTTAAAAACAGCCATTTCCCCAATTCTTCTTCTAATTTCGGAATCTTGTCTCCCGGAAATTTCGGGTTGCCTATTAC
>CAZEDP010000047.1:7203-10154 GCA_964511035.1 uncultured Gammaproteobacteria bacterium | reverse complement strand
TATCCATTTTTCAACTCCTTTTATTGCCAAAAGGGACGGGGCTTTTTGGCAATATATATGTTAACCATTAATTGTACATATTCTATCATTAATTTTTACAATGTACAAATTAAAATCTTAAATCATTCAATTGTTCCTGTGAATATCCTTTTAATATATATAATAGATATTAAAAGGATATTAAATAGATATAGTAAAGGAGCGAATAACAAGATGGAATTAGTGGATTTAACTGTTCAGCTGTTTTTCCTTGCAAGTTTTCCTGTTCTATTCACCGGTCTAATTTTAGCTCTTGTCAGATGAATGCATGCTTAGGCTCGCAGCGGAGGGATAAAACTCTCCGCTTTTTTTATTTCAAGCATCTTAAATCCCGCATAAAAGAACAGGACTTTTCAGTCCTGTCAGTGAGTATATATGGGTTTGATTAGTTTGATTAGTTATTGATATTGATTATTAGCTGAACAAACCGGAGACTGCACCCCATGGGTCATTGTAAACTTCTTTAGCCTTATCAATTCCTGCACCGATTGTTGCATCGTAGGCGCCATCTAATGTACTTCCAACGACAGGAATATTTCTTTCTCCCCAACCCGGTTCATCTGCTTCTTCAGAAGGTGCTTCTTCAGAAGGTACTTCTTCAGAAGGTGTTTCTTCAGAAGATTGTGGGGAACCACCGCCATCTATTTCTGCTATTCTTGCTATTATTTCATCTCTTCTTTCAGGACTCGCAGATGCCATTTCAGCCATAAGACGATCTTTTTCCGTCTTTGTTTCAGGTTGATTTTCTTGCTCCGCTTCAGGTTCAACTTCACGCTGTTCTGTTTCAGGTTGATTTTCTCGCTCCGCTTCAGGTGCTGTCTCAGCTTCTGAAAGAGATGCAGCTTTTTCTTCTAATTTTGTTTTGAGACCAGCCATAATATGGAACGGAAGTTTGTCATTATTAAGTGTCGCAGTATCAAGTGCACTAATTACAGTTTCCAGCTCAGCGGCTTTTGAATTACAGCTTTCGGCAGTTGGAGTGGGGCTGCTCAAAATATCATTTGCGGATTTTAACAAATCAATTGTTGATAAATAGATTGTTTTTGTTGCATCATCCGGTGCTAATTTTCCGAATACTTCTTTAGCTTTTTCATAATCAGCAGCTTCGGGATTAGTTTTTTCAAGACCGGCTATTGCGTTATCTTGATCTGCGGTTGATACGGCATTGGTTTCACCGGTTTTCTCGCTATGCTTAGATGCTCCTGTTCCGTCAATAATATCCTTCGCGGTTGTTTCGCTTGCTTTATGATCTCCGGGATTGCCTGTCGGTTCTCCGATCTTTGCATCAAATGCTCCCTGGAAAGGATTTTTTTGAGCATCAGTTAAATCTTTTATGTAGCACACGTTATCAGGGTTATAAGAACCTTCTATTACAACAGTTGATGGATCGATTTCTTCGGAAATAGCTATTATATCGTCATCATCAGCTATTATAGTATTGTTATTGCTGTTTACATAAATAAGGTTTCTTCCTTCGGTGGCATCGACAGTTTGTCCCTGACCGTTCAAAGATACAACATTGTTTCCTTCGCCGGGGTTAATTTCGACATAGTTTGAATAGGATTCTATATAGTCGTCTCCGCCTTTAGCCGAAATTTTTGAATTGGGGCTGTTTCCGCCGTCTATAATTAAATTGTCATTATCGTTTGCTACATAATCACCGGTACCTGTCATAATGAGACCGTTTTGTGCATCCGGTATGGTTAATTTTGCTGCACTGTTGGCACTGTTGCTGCTTCCGCCGCATCCGCATCCGCAGTTTGATTTTTTGTTAGCGGTACCTGTTGACTGTCCGGATCTCAACATGTCAAGCTGACCTTGGAAGTATGCCAACTGCTGGCATGTCTGATTATAGCTTTGCATAATATTATCATAAGGAGTTGCCTGTCCGTAACCGGCACCGTAACCGCCGTATCCCGTCGGCATGGAATATGACATCTGAGATGAGCATCCCATCGGCATTGAGTATGACATCGGAGCTGCGCATCCCATTGGCATTGAATAAGCCGTCGGCTGAAGGTATGAACTCATAGCGTTTTGATTTATCCAGCCTTGTGAGGCTGCAATCATTGCATTGTTATATTGTCTGTCCATTTCCCATAACGGTGAAGCATATGGTCTGGCACAAAATGATTGTGCACCTGAAAACACAGGAGTGCTGGCGAAAAAGTTTACATCAGTGCCCTGTGAGTAAACTGCCGGACTAGTCTGCGGCATTGCGCCGAAAAAATTAATGTTACAACAACCCATAATATATAACCTCCTACTAAATAATCTCAAATTACTATCAGTAATTTATTTTGTAATTTCTCAAATAACCTTAGCTAAATGTAACCTCACCTATATATATAAAAACAATACTTGCTCGAAAATTGCTCTTTTGTTACAAAACTTTACATCTATTCTTCATACATATCTCCTTGCTGTCTTTACTTTAACCTTGTCTTGCGTTTGTCTGCAGACCGGCATGTAATCTTTTATAATTAAGTTGTTATTACATGCCGTGTCTTGCAGTTATCAATATTTTTATGCTGCTGCGGCAGCTGCTGTGCTTGTGGAATCGCATTCAGTCAATGACTGATTAAATAAAGTGATGGATTGATCTATCAGCAATCCGGTATCGTAAGCTGCATCGGTACTTTCTTTCCATTCGTTGAGATTTGCCAACACTTCATTAAGGACAGTTTTTGCGTCTTCTGTCTTACCTTCGTTCTTAAGCGAATCTACTAAGGCTGTAGCCTCAAGAATGTATGCTTGTATTTGTTCCATGTTTGTCTCATCTTCAACCTTAGGTAAATCCTTGGTCAATTCAGAGCCTTTTGTTGCATCATCAGAACCGGAACAGGAAAGACAGTCTTTTGCGGTTTTAATACCTGCAGAGTAGTCCCCGTCGCAGTTGGGTTCACCAATAC
>CAZEDP010000047.1:0-7193 GCA_964511035.1 uncultured Gammaproteobacteria bacterium | reverse complement strand
TCGAACGGCGCTTTATCTTCATCCGTCAATTCTGATGCAAGGCAGACTTTTGGATCTTCACTGCCTTCGATTTCAATTGTTTCAGGATTAACATCATCGCCGAGAGCTATGATATCGTCCGCATCTGCTTTTATGGTATTGTAATTGCTGTTTACGTATATTAAATTCTTTCCTTTAGTTGCATCGACAGTGTGGCAGCTGTTTTGCAAATTGACCACATTGTTGCCTTCTCCTGCATCTATTTTGGTTCCGTAAGACTGTGATATAACATAATCATCTCCGGCACCGTCTTTGATAGATGCAAACGGTGAGTTACCCGGATCTATAATGATATTGCCGTTGTCATTTCCTTGATAATTGCATGTTCCTCTTGTTATCATTAAATTTTGATTATTTTTCATTGTTAAAGCTTTTGGCTCCGAAGCGGAAGAACTGTCATCACATCCGCATCCGCAGGAGCTTTGTCTTGAATTACTTGTTCCGCAGGTTCCGCCGGATTGTTTGCCGGTCATTTGACTGAGCAGCCCGGTAACATAGTTTAAATAATTTGCCGTAAGTGCCATTTGCTGTATTATCCTATCATACGGAGTTTGTGCATACTGCTGTGCGGCAGGTGCATACTGTGAATATGGCTGACAATACTGCGCAAACGGGTTATATGCCGAACCTGATTGAGCGCTTGAATATTGCGGATACGAATACTGAGGATATGAATATGAATACTGAGGATATGAAGCCCCTGTCATTGGCTGATAATATTGAGATTGGGGCTGTCCGCATCCTTGTGCGAAAAAGTTGTATGCGGGTGTTTGTGCCATAGGCATTTGTGGCATCGGAGCCGGCATACAGAAGAAATTATAATTGTTTACAACGGGGTTACTGTTCATTGTTAAACAACCCGTATTTGTAAAACTGTTTCCGTAGTCGAATAAATTTGTTACATCAGGTCCATAGCAACTGCTGTACGAAGCGTAGTTTGGTACAACGCATGAACTCGCGAATAATTTAGAACCTATGCAAAGATAATCTGCACATCCCATGTCTAATCCTCCTCATATATACTCGAAAATAAACTAACCTTTTTTCAAACTAATTCTCACCTATTATTAATAAAACAAATTAATTTATAAAATTGCCTGCTTAAATTAACAGAAATTCCATTAATTTTCTGATTATCGGAAATTAAATAATTGGGTTAGTAAGATTTAATATATTAAACTTTTATTGAGAAAAACTTTAAGATGCCTTCCGGACGGCAATTGTGAATTCTGAAATATGTTTTGAATTTAATATAGAAATTTGTAAAATCGAAAACAGTATTATAAAAAATATACTGAATATCTACTCATTATGGTAATTATCCCTTGACAACACGTAGATATTTTGATAATATAAAAACATCAAAATATTAAGGAGTTGCCAAAATGACTGAAAGATTTACTATTAAACAATTTCACGAAAAATATCCGAATGATGAAACTTGCTTAAATGAAATCTATAAACATCGTTACGGTTGGCTTGAAATTTGTCCTAATTGCCAAAAGACAGCTAAATTTTATAAAGTTAAAAACCGTAAATGTTTTAAATGTGCTTTTTGTGGTCATGAATTGCATCCGCTTGCAGGAACTATCTTTCATAAGTCATCTACAAGTCTTAAAAACTGGTTCTTTGCTATTTACTTATTCGCTAATTCTAAAAATGGTGTAAGTGCTAAGGAACTTGAAAGACACTTAGGCGTGACTTATAAAACCGCATGGCGTATGGCTCAACAAATTAGATTGCTATTCAATAGACAGAACCAAGACGAAACACCTTTAGACGGAATTGTTGAAGCTGATGAAACTTACATGGGCGGAAAAAGTCATGGAGTTCGTGGACGTGGTGCAAAGGGGAAAACTCCCATTATTGGAGTTGCTAAAAGAAACGGGGAAGTTTTGGCAAAGGTTGTTGAAGATACTAAAGCCTATACAGTACAGCCTTTTATCTGCGAAAACGTCGAAAGAGGTTCACAATTAATGACTGATGAATACGGCTCTTATAACAGAATATCCTTACAGGGATATAAACATCATACAGTCAATCACGGAACTAAAGAGTATGTTAATGGTAATACTCACACAAACACAATTGAGGGCTTCTGGAGTCAGTTAAAAAGAAGCATCAATGGAACTTATCACGCTGTTAGCCCAAAATATCTTCAGAATTATCTAAACGAGTTTGTATATCGCTACAATCTTCGTCATTCTGAAACTCATCTGTTTCATTTGATTGTGCCAACGGCTGGGCAGCCAGTTTTATAAAGTTATCAAATTCTTCTGGTGTGATTGACATGATAGGTTATTCCTTATCATTTAGTTTTAGTTTTATTCTCTAATTGGTCTATTCTATAAGAATTTAATTTTCGGTCTTCCTTTAATAAGTTTATATCATCTGAAAGTGTATTTACAGTTTTATTTGTGCTATTTACAGTAGGTAATATTTTCCAATTATCCACATATATTGTAATTCCAGCACAAATAACAGTAAGAAGTATTGAAGTTAATAATATTCCAACCAATACAGAATATTTGCCATTTAAATTTGAAATGATAATAGAATTATCATGAACAAGAGTTTTCATTTTATTAATTTCATCTTCTATTGGAGCAATTGTTTTAATAATTTTGTCATCTATATAACTAGTGCTATTTATTATTTCGGTTAATATTGAGCTATAATCGTGTGTTTTCTCAAGTTTCTCAGGTATAGTGCTCTCTCTATCTTCATTCTCAGCTAGAGTCTCATTTGGTATTACAATTTTGTTGTTTTTATTTTTTGTCATTTAGAGCTAAAAACCTTTGGCATTTATCTAAAAACTTATTGTAATAATCAATGTTCAAGACATCTTTTATCTTCTTGACTTTCTCTTCAGTTTTTAAACCACGTAAATTAAAATGGAAATTTACACTAATTTCATAATATCTATCTTCGCCAGTGTTATCTCCGCCCTTTATCTTGGTTATTGTATATGTAGCTACTAAATTCTCGTTTTTATATTCTATTGGTAGAACAAATTCAAATGTTCTGTTTTTATCAAAATCTTCAATAGTTTCCACTTTACTGTTTAACAATTGGAGTTTAATATCACCTAAATTAAATTCTGCTGAAAAATTAAGACCTATAGCTGATATTACAGATGTCTGAGGGTCTATTAAATCTTCAGCAATTTCTTTTAAATTTGTAAAATCATCCAGTATAAAATTGTCTTTAAATATACTTAATTTAAAGTCTGGAGCTGGCATAAATTGGAAATATATATCTGTATTAGAAGATTTCAATTTGATTGGAAATACATTTCTTAATTGTTGCAATAATAAAGGGTCATTTGGGACATTAGAATTTGTAAAAGTTTCTTCGTGCAATTCATATTTTTCTATAATTCTATTATTTTTTAATTCTTTTAAAAAAAGATTAGAATTTATGTAATTGTAATTAGCAACTACAATTGTCGCCTGTTGATTTAGAGCTTCAAAAGCCACTTATTAATCCTTCCCGTCCTTACATCTCTATAAATCTATAAACCAATATATTAGAATTATAAATCAAAATTTAATTTCATGTAAGAAAAATAATTGTTACATTTTAATTTGCATTTATTCTGCCTTTGTTTTTTCATGTTTATGGATAAATAAAGGAGTTTAATTATGACTTTTGAATTTAGGAATTTAGACGAAGAAACAAGAAAAATTATGTTACAAGAGTTTAATGAAGATTTTAAAGCTAATAATTGGTATATTTCGCCGAGATTGAATCACAAAGGTATTCAAGAATTTCCAAACTTAATAACAAACGCATTTACCAACGGTAATGAAGAAACACTTACTAACTCAATCAGACCAATTGTTCATTTGAATGAATATGAAATATCTCATAGGAATGGTAAACAGTATCAAAAGAGAGTTCCAATTAATGCCTCCGCAATATTAGGGGAGGGAGAATTTAACCGTTATTATATGATTGCTTTGTGTAGAAGAGCTATAAGTGCAAATAAATCTATATGTGTATATAGAGGTAGAGAATCTTCTCGCCCACGAGCTGAATCTGAAATGCTGATAGGGAAAACTCTAAATCCAGAAGAAACTTTAAACAAAATGAAAGACATTATCCATATTGATAATCAAATTCCCGAACCTAATTCAGGAATAACACTTGAATTAATCTAAAATATATACTTTATTTTCTTTGCCCTTTTCAAGCATTTTAGCTAAATGCTTTTCACAACTATATGTAAGTTCATATGGCTTTCCTTGTAGTTGGATTTCAAATTCAGCTTTTTTTGAGCAATTCTCGTAACAACATTGAGTATCATAATCCATACCATTTCTCCTTTTTGTTTTATTTTTATTATAACAAATTTATAAGCGTCCGTCTGGCTACACTTTGTAGCCATGTGGCTACAAATTAATCAAATTGTTTTTATTTATAATGAAATTTAAAAAGGGCGTGCGCGTTATACGTGTCGTTATGGTATACTAACCCTCATTATTTAGCTTTACATTCCTTAATAATTTTCTAAAACCGCTTATAAAAAGGAACTTAAAGCTTTTTTACTCAACATTTATCTGTCTAAATCAGATTATTTTGTAAAGTTTTGTTAAATTTATCCGCTCAAAATGAAAATATATACTTTTTATATTTTTATTATATATATCAAGTGTGAATAATAAAACAGAAAAGTTGCAAAGGCAGTTATATATGTATATTGGACCAAGAGACGAAACAGATAAAAAACTAGTCAGACTGTATCAAAATACACAGACTGTCAATGTGAACAAACCTAATCAAAGCAGTACCGAAAACCTTTTACAGAGCATAACCCTACTGGGATTAAACAATAAAATATATTTCGAAGTTCAAAGAATTAACAAACTCAGAAAATCAGCCTAAACCAAACTCCTCCTCACTCTGGTACCTTGCTGGGAATTCGTTCTCAGCTTTTTTTTTATGAATTTTTTCAAATTATTTTCCTTAACAGTAAATCTGAAGTATCCTAGTCAATAGTAGTCCAAAATATTTTTTAACCCGCATTAGAGGAGAAATTTATTAATGAACGCCGCAAATGACAATTTTTCAATGCTGACGGTTCATAAAAGGCTTGATGAAACAATTGAAGTTTTATCCAATTTAAAAAAGTTGTCACCGCTTATCGAACAGGCGGCAAATATGATTCTTCTCTGTTTTAAAAGTGACAGCAAGCTCCTTATTTGCGGAAACGGCGGAAGTGCTGCGGATGCTCAGCATATCGCGGCAGAATTTATAGGGAAATTTTACAGGATTGACCGAAATGCCCTTCCTGCAATTGCTCTTAATACTAATACCTCAATAATAACTGCAATCGGAAATGATTTTGGTTATGACGGGACATTTAAAAGGCAGGTTGAAGCATTAGGACGAAAAGGAGACATTCTGCTGGCAATATCAACAAGCGGAAATTCCCAGAATATAATTGAAGCGGTAAAATCAGCATTACAAAATAATATGTATGTTATATCTTTAACGGGCGAGACCGGCGGCGAACTTGCAAATATTTCGCACCTTACTGTAAGAGTTCCCAGTGCAAATACTCCGATTATACAAAATGCTCATATTACACTCTGCCACGCCATATGCGAGATTGTAGAGAGTCATTTTTGATACTTCTTTATAAATAGATACTGGATATTTAATAGTCAGGAAACAAAAATTTGTTAATTAAGTTTTTGAGTATAAAATTCTTTTTTTAGTGATAACCGAAACATTTTTTAATATTTAAGGGGATTTTTACCTTAATTAATGGTTAATTACATAAGCCAAAATCCCCAAGTGCAGTAATTTAGCGGATGTTCATTAAGAATGCCGTATATTAATGCTTTTTCATGCTTGTTTCTTTTTTCCAATCCGGCTTGCAAGATATCCCATGTTTTGTTGTAAATTTCCGGCAAATTAATCTTCCCGTATTTATCCGCATTTTTTAATAAACTCCTGATATTTGCTGTTCCCAAACTGGTTGAGCCGTTTTGGGACATTTGCGCATTTATTATATTCAGCACTTCGGTCAATTCTTTTCCTGAATTAATGGCAACCTTCATAAAGCAATTTTCGGCATTGTCTCTGATTATTTTATCTTCGTGCTTTAAGTAACCTTTTAAAAAAACTAAAATATCAGGGCAAACCTTATCGGAAAAATTATCAGCTTCAGCAGCGATTTTTAACGGTCTAAACACGTCAAATTTTTCCAATTTACCTTCATTTATAAAAGAAAGAGCAGTACTTATTACGTCAATTAAGTCAATAACGCCGGTTTTTCTGTTTGAAAAAGGCTTTTTTATGCCTTCATTCGATAAAGGCACTTTTGAGACAATAATATGGAGCAATCTCAAAATTTCTGAATTTACAGCCTGTTCAAAATTAAGTTTGCCTTTATAACTAACAATATTTGCCGCCAATTCACCACTGTTTTTTTTGGCGGGTTGAATTTTATTTTCGGTTTTTACATAGCTTTTTGGGCTAAAACAAATATTGTTGATTTGCATTTTCTTCCTGAATGAAATTAAAAATTTAAATTACTGAAAATATAAACTTTATTAATAAAATAAATTGTCAATTTATTTTATATTTTTCCAAATATTTGAAACATTTCGTTACATTTGAGGCTGTCATCAAGATAAAATAATAAATTCATATTTTAAATCAGGGAATTTTTTTCGTATCTAAAGCATGTTTTGTCATGCTTTAAGGCATGTTTATTGGGCTGTATGTACTGCAAATAAATAGAATACAGGAAATAACTATTCATTAAGCTGACTGGGTAAACAATAGAGATATACACAACGGTATATAAGCCTGCGAAGACTTTGTTATTGCTCGGTCAGGCTTTGGCTTGAATGTAAAGATTTTCCGCAAATTATTACGCATATCCTCTGTTTGGTTTAGATTACGATGTTTTCATGTTTTAAACATGGCTAACATGGACGGTATTTGAAGAACATGCCTTTTTGTTCAAATCCTGTAACTCAATATGTATTAATATTTTATTACGGTTAAATAAGCAGGAGGGGTGATAATGTTTGGAAATTCAGAAAATAGAGCAGCAGCAGAAGGAATTGCAAAGCAATAATGAGCAAATCATAAGAGAAAGAGAAAAAATTCTCTCTCTCTGCCTGAATTTAGAGTGC